>JADGEP010000227.1 GCA_016744275.1 Candidatus Krumholzibacteriia bacterium
CGCGCACCCCTTCCGGGAGGATCTCGGCGATCAGCGCGGAGCAGGGATCCCCAGCGTTGAGCACCGCCGCGCCTCCAGCCGGGAGCGCGAGGAAGAGCTGGGCCTTGGCCAGGCTCTCGGCGATGCTCGCGGCGAACATGCGCAACGTGGGCGATCAGGCGACGGCGGTCGACGCCAACGGCGTTGCCGGTGTGGATTTGTTCCTCAGCGGCGATGGCGGCCTGACCTGGAAGCAGCTCGCCAAGGGCCTGCCCAACAGCGGCACCTATGCTCAGTTCGTGCCCAACCTGCCCAGCCCAAACAGCCTGATGAAGGTGGTGGCCACCGATAACGCTGGCAACGTGGGTGAGGGCGTCAGCCCGGCCGCTTTTGATCTGGCTGCATTTGTGGGCGGTAACGTGCCGACGACCCTGCGTGATTTCGAGTTGTCCGGCACCCAGCCGTTTGGCGCGAACGAACTGGAAGACCCCAGCCAGGTTTGCATCGCCTGCCACGCCGACTATGACCCGGGGACCGAGCCGTATCACAACTGGCAGGGCAGCATGATGGGCCAGGCCATGCGCGATCCTCTGTACCGGGCCACCGTGGTGGTGGCCGAACAGTTTGTGCCTGCGGTAGGCGATCTGTGCATTCGCTGTCATTCGCCCGGTGGCTGGCAGGGGGGGCGTTCCCTCGATACGAGCATGGACATGTTGAACGAAACCGATTTTGAAGGCGTGCAGTGCGATTTCTGTCACCGCATGGTTTCGCCGCACTATGTCGATGGTGTCAGTCCGCTGGTCGATCAGCAGATCCTGGCCGATCTGGACGAAATTCCCTTGGACCCGGCCAATGGCCAGTTCATCTACGACCCGGCTCCGGTGCGCCGTGGCCCCTATTCTGACGTTGATGCCAGCCACCAGTGGCTGGAGTCGGACTTCATGCTCAGTGCCGACATGTGCGGCACCTGCCATGACGTCAGCAACCCCGTGTTCATTGCCGGCTCGGGACCGGGCGTCTATGACGTCCAGACCCTGGATGAAGCTCATCCGGACGGCAACAAACGCAACATGTTCCCGGTCGAGCGCACTTTCAGCGAGTGGAGCGCCAGCGAGTACGCGACCACTGGTGTGTACCAGCCGCAGTTTGCCGGGGACAATCCCGACGGCATGATCTCGACCTGCCAGGATTGCCACATGCGGGACGTGACCGGCGTGGGCTCGAACCTGTCCGGATCACCGACCCGCATCGATATGGGCGTGCATGATCTGACCGGCGGCAACACCTTTGTGCCGGACATCCTGCTGGATTTTTATCCCGATCTGGACCCGGTTGCCCTGGCAGATGGCAAGCAACGGGCTATCGCCATGCTGAGCCTGGCGGCGACCATGGAACTGACCATGACGCCGGTCGATGGCCAACCGACCGTGAACGTGCGCATCACCAACGAGACGGGGCACAAGCTGCCTTCGGGTTATCCGGAAGGGCGCCGGGCCTGGTTGAACGTCGAGGCCTATGATGCCAGTGATTTGAAAGTGTACGAATCGGGCGCCTATGACCCGGCGACTGGTGAGTTGGGGCATGACGAAGCTATCAAGATCTACCACATCGAGCCGGGCATTTCGAGCCGCCTGGCACCGATCCTGGGTATGCCGGCTGCACCTTCGTTCCACTTCGCGTTGAATGATACCGTCTACTCGGACAACCGGATTCCGCCGCGGGGCTTTACCAACGCGGCCTACGAGGCCGTGCAGTCGCCGCCGGTGGCCTACACCTATGCTGACGGACAGTACTGGGACGATACCCAATACGTACTGCCGCTGAGCGCGGTTCGGGTTGAAGTGACCTATTATTATCAGAGCACTTCGAAGGGCTACATCGAGTTTCTGCGGGATGCCAATACGACCAATACCCTGGGCCAGGAGTTGTATGATTCCTGGGCCAATCACGGCCGCAGCGCGCCGGTGGTGATGGCGCAGCAGGCCGCCCTGCTGGATGTTTCTGCCGCTCCGGATGAAATAGATCTGCCGCGGGTGACCTCGTTGGCGCAGAACTACCCCAACCCGTTCAATCCCCAGACCTGGATTGACTTTTCGTTGCCGGCGCGTGGCCCTGTCAGCCTGCGTATCTATGATGAGCGAGGCGCCCTGGTGCGCAGTCTGGTGGACGAGTCGGACCTGGCGGTGGGCGCCCATCACCAGCTGTGGGACGGTCGGGACAACGCCGGGCGATCGACCGCCTCGGGGGTGTACCACTACGTGCTGAAAACTGCCCAGGGGCAGTTGAGCCGAAAGATGACCTTGGTCAGGTGATTTTGGAACCTGGGTATGCTGGCTGAAAAAAGGCCGCCGACCTGTTATGGGTCGGCGGTTTCGTTTGCGGTGTTGCTGGCGCGTCTTTACGTGGTGAGGCTTCCGTGCTAGCTTGCCCGCATAGACCAACCTGAGACGGCGGCGCACTCCCCAATCCTTGGAAACTGATTCTATGGAACATTTGCATCTGAATGATTGGCTGGTCATCGGCGTCTATGTCCTGGTGACAGTGGCGTTGGGGTTGGGATTCCGCAAACGCGCTTCCGAATCAACCGAGCAATATTTCCTGTCTGGCCGCAGCCTGCCCTGGTGGGTGTTGGGCACCAGCATGGTGGCGACAACATTTGCCGCCGATACGCCCTTGGCGGTGACGGGTTTCATCCGGGATCACGGCATCTGGTACAACTGGTTTGGTTGGCACTATGTGTTGAGCCAAATGCTGGCGGTGTTTCTTTTTTCGCGTTTTTGGCGCCGGGCCGAGGTGCTGACTGACAATGAGCTGATCGAGATGCGCTACAGTGGCAAGCCGGCCGCCTTTCTGCGCGGTTTCAAAGCCAGCTATTTTGCTCTGCTCTACAACTTCATTGTGCTCGGTTGGGTGCTCAAAGGCATGGGCACGGTGGCTGAAGCGGTGCTGGGCATTGACCCTCAGGTCGCCGTCATCGGAGGTGCCGCTCTGGCCCTCTCATACGCCCTGTTGGCTGGATTCTGGGGTGTGGTGATCACCGATGTGATCCAGTTCTTCCTGGCCATGGCAGGTTCGATTTCCGTATCGGTGCTGGCGGTCAAACATGTCGGCGGCGTGGCTGAATTGAAGCAACGCTTGACTGAGTCACCGCTGTTCACCGACAACACCCTGGCTTTCATTCCTGGTGGTGGGTTGGGCCTGGAGTCGGATTTTTTCAAGTTTCTGATTTTTGTTTCGCTGATGTGGTGGGCCAGCCACAACGCCGACGGTGGAGGCTACCTGATTCAGCGCATGGCCGCTGCCAAAAATGAACGGCACGCCCGCGGCGCCACCCTCTGGTTTGTGGTAGCCAACAATGCGCTGCGCTACTGGCCGTGGATCATGACGGC
Source organism: Candidatus Krumholzibacteriia bacterium (assembly GCA_016744275.1). GTDB lineage: Bacteria > Krumholzibacteriota > Krumholzibacteriia > LZORAL124-64-63 > LZORAL124-64-63 > JAGRNP01. The sequence goes on from JADGEP010000227.1 coordinate 3,369, forward strand.
CCTGGTCTCACTGGTCTTGTTTCCGGCCATGCCCGATGGCCGGGGAGACGAGGCTGCCTATCCGTTGGTCATGCTGGAAGTGCTGGGGCCGGGCCTGTTGGGCCTGCTGTTGGTTTCGTTTTTCGCGGCCTTCATGTCGACCATCGATACGCACCTGAATTGGGGCGCGAGTTATCTGGTGAATGACATTTTCAAACGATTCATGAAACCGGATGCCTCCCAGAAGCAGTTGGTGCTGGTGGCCAAATTGTGCGTCCTGATGATGATGATTTGCGCAGTGATCGTGGCCTTTTTCCTATCGAGCATCGGCAAAGCGTGGCTCTTTGTTTGGGCCATGGGGGCGGGCATTGGGCCCGTGTTGATTTTGCGCTGGTTCTGGTGGCGCATCAACGCATGGAGCGAGATTGCGGCCCTGGCTTCATCCGTAACCCTGGCCGTCGGATTCGAAGTCGTAGCTGCCATTCAGCGGGGTTCTGAGTACAAGCTTTTTGCCACGCCGATGCTGTGGGGTGATGTGGAACTGGGCACCCATCACAAGGCCATGATTCTGGTGCCGGTGACCATCGCGGTGTGGCTGACAGTGACCTTGTTGACCAAACCGGTGGATAATCTGCGCCTGGCGACATTCTACGCCAAGGTGCGTCCTGGTGGTTTTTGGGGGCCGGTGGCCCAGGGAAATCCCGAAGTCAAATGCGACGGTTTCCGTTGGTCGCGTCTGTTGGTCTGGTTGCTGGGCAGTCTCGGCGTCTACGGCTTGATTTTTGGCCTGGGCAAGGTGGTGCTCGGGGCGAGCGCCGAGGCCATTCCGTTGTTTGGTCTGGGGTTGCTCGGGATGCTGGCTGTCATCTGGGAGTTGCGCCGCAAGGATCAGGCTGAGCCGGCTGATTCCTGAGCCAACGAGAGATTTTCGTCCTGCGCCTGGTTGAGCTGAAAGCGGAAAGTCGTGCCTTGGCCAACCCGACTCTCGACCCGGAGAATGCTGTTGTGTCCGGCAACGATTTTGGCGGCGCTGGCCAGACCGAGGCCTGAGCTTTGGCCCAAGTGGTGGCCGTTGCCCAGTTGGTCCGGATCTGCCATCAGGCGGGTGCGGCTTTCATCCCCAGTGAAGAAGCGGTCAAAAATGTGGGGCAAATCCGAGGCCGGAATGCCGCGCCCGGTGTCGCGCACCGAGATGCCCACCCGTTCCCCAATCTTTTCGACACCAATGACAACCGAGCCGCCGGGATCGTTGAATTTGATGCCGTTTTCGATGAGGTTTTGCAGGACCTGGGCGACCTGCAAGGGATCCGCCTGAACCAGCGCCACGTCGTCATCGACATCCAAATCCAAGGTCACACTTTGTTCCGATGCCAGGCCTTCGAATCGGACCAGAACGCTGTCGGCCAACTCCACGATGGAAAACTCTTCGATCTGAAACGTTGCCTGGCCCGAATCGAAGCGGGAGAGAACCAACATGCGCTCGACCAAGCGGTCGAGGTGGTCGAGGTTGCCGGTGATGATCTTCAGGAATCTCTCTCGTGACTTGGGATCCACCTTGCGGCCATCCATGAGCATGGTTTCCACATAACCGCGCATGCTGGCCATGGGAGTGCGCAGGTCGTGGCTCACGTTGGCGATCAATTGGCGTTGGAATTGCTCTTTTTGGCGCAGCTTTTCAACCATGACTTCGATGCGTTCAGCCATGCTGTTGAAGTTGCGGCCCAGGGTGCCGATTTCGTCAGTGCTGCGGGTGCGAACACGATGACTGAGTTCGCCGGCGGCAAAGGCGTCCACGCCGGCAGACAGTCGCTGCACTCGGCGGCCGGTCCAGGCCATGATCAGCAGAGCCGTGATGGCTGAGTAGGCCAATAGGCCAATCAATGCCTTGAAAATATTGTTCTGAGTCGAAAGCATGCGCGAGTCGGCATTCAGATCCTCACTGCTGATCGTCAGCGGGTAATAGGCGGCGACCAGGTATCCGGCCAGTTCCTGGGTGCCCGCTGGTTGGATCAGGTCCACTTCGAAAATGCGGTTCTCGTAGGCGTCGGCCACATCGGCGATGGGATAGGATGAGTAGTCCCAGTCTTCCTTGCTCATGTCCTGCAACAGTTCCGCAGACACGGCCGGTACCGCCATCGCCAGACTGTCCGGTGAAGATGAGTGGAGGTGGCGGCCAGCGGTATCAAAGACAATCAATTCGACGTCGTATCCACTGACTTGGGCGCCATATGCCATCACCTGGGCGGCAGTGCCTGCAGAGTCGTCGGCGAATTCAGCAAGCTCGGTGGCCAGTTGATCCAACTCGGCTTCCGACAAATTCTCGTACCAATCCTGTTCCGCATCATCTTCGTAGGGATTAAAAATCGTTCTTTCGATCCAGAAATAGTAGGCACCCAGGCTGATGGTGATCAGCAAGAGAAAGGTGGCAGAAATGCGGAACAACAGCGTGTTCGCAAAATGGGGCAATTGGAGTCGCATACTAGTTGTCGTTCCCATCTTTAGGGGCGCCTTTGCCGGTCCGGAATTGTCGGTAGGTGGACCGGTCGCTTCTACAGGAATTCTTCGGTGAACCGGTAGCCGATGCCCCAAACCGTCAAGATCAAGCGTGGGCGATTGGGATTGTTTTCAACCTTGTTGCGCAGGCGGTTGACGTGCGAATTGACCGTGTGTTCGTAAACGTCAGAGTCCTGGTCCCAAACGATGTCCAGCAGTTGGCGTCGGCTAAAAGTGCGCCCCGGACGCGAGGCCAACGTGTAGAGCAGGTCGTATTCCTTTACCGTCAGTTGCACCGGTTCGCCACCGACCTGAACCTTGCGCTTGCCGTGGTCAATCTTCAGCGGACCTTGATCGAGGATGCGGTCGCCCGAACTGATGCGCGCCAATTCTTCTGCCCTCTCAATGCGCCGATGCAGCACCTTGATGCGGGCCGTCAATTCCCGGATGCTGAAGGGCTTGGTCAGGTAGTCGTCGCAACCCAACTCCAGGCCCAAAACCTTGTCCGCTTCTTCGGCGCGAGCGGTGAGCATCAACACCGGCGTACGGGTGTCTCCGGTGCGGATCTCACGCAGCACATC
>JADGEP010000228.1:0-4742 GCA_016744275.1 Candidatus Krumholzibacteriia bacterium
ATAGTATTGTTGTCGGCCTCTGCGCAGTGGGATTGAGGGGTTTGTAGAAATCTTTAGTGTCCTGTCGCGGGTGGGTGGGGAATGGGGTTGAGTGTGTTCGTTGGGACACGGTAATCGCCGTGTAGGCGGACACAGCATTGAGGGGACATGTCGTAATACATTGCATTACAACGCCTTGTGATCGGCCCGGTCTTTGCCTTGGTAAGGCTGAAAAGGAGGCACGCCATGCTGATAAAAAATACTGCAAACCCATCCCGTCTGCCGCGCCTGATGACGCACCTGCTCATCTGGACTTTCGCGGTCATGATGATGGTTCACGATGTTGATGCCCTTACGGATTCTGGATTTGGCGAATTGACCGTCGCGGATTCCGGGCAGGTCTACGCTGTTCCCGCCCAAAACACGGCGATCACTCTGGATGTCTCCGGGCCCTTGATCAAGGCGGTCGTGCGGCAAGAGTTTGTCAATCCCACCGACCGGGTGATCGAGGCGACCTACGTCTTCCCCCTGCCGGAAGAAGCGGTCGTCTTTGCCATGGAGTTGCTCGTGGGCGAACGCCGCATCTTTTCGGTGGTGCAGGAAAAATCGCAGGCCCGGCGCACTTACCAGCAGGCCCGAGAGCGTGGGCAGCGGGCGGCTCTGGTCGAGAGCCAGCGTCCCAATCTGTTCACCACCGAAGTGGCCAACATCGGTCCGGGGGAAAAAGTGACGGTGCGCCTGGAGTATCTGGACCAGGCGAGTTACGAAGATGGGTGGTTGGGATTGGTGGTGCCGTTGACCTTCACGCCGCGCTACATTCCCCCCAACTGGGTTGGACAAGGCAATGACTCACAGTCAGCCTCAGAGCCCAACCCGGCGGCCGAAGACGCGCGCCGTATCAGCCCGCCATTTGTCGGACCCGGCAACCAGGATTTCCCCCGAGCCAGCATTGATGTGCGTTTGAATCCGGGGCTGGAATTGGCGGATTTGCAGAGCCCGTCACACACCCTGTCGGTGCACCAGAACAGTGGCGTTTGGTTGGCGGGGCCTGAAGACCGGCAGGTTCCCGCGGACCGCGATTTTATCTTGCGTTGGCGCCCGGTGGCCTCGCCGTTGGCCCAACCTGCCGTTTTTTACGAAGACCGGCCCGAGGGTCGGTACGCCTTGGTCATGGTGGTGCCAGGTTCTGGCGCGGTGGCTGACCCCATGGAGGGGACGGCCAAATCGCCTCCCACCGAAACCCACTTTGTGATGGACGTCTCCGGTTCCATGGATGGTCCCTCGTTACTGCAGGCCCAGGAAGCATTGATCACGGCCCTGGGTGAACTGGCCCCGGGCGATCGGTTCAATCTCCAGGCCTTCAACAACCAGAGCTTTTTCTGGCGAAAAGATTTTCAGGAAGTGAATCCCAAAAACTTGATCGATGCCCGGCGTTGGGTGCGCCAATTGAGGGCGGACGGCGGCACCGAATTGCATCCGGCGCTGTTGCGGGCCCAGACGACCTTTTTGTCGGCAGCACCTGGAGACAGGGCGCGGCGCATTGTTTTGTTGACCGATGCGGCGGTCGGCAATGAAGACCAGTTGCTGCGCGAGACCATCGCCCATCTGGGCAGCATTCGATTGCACGTGGTGGGCATCGGCATGGCGCCCAATCGGTATCTCGTGCGGCGCTTGGCTGGGCAGGGCGGGGGCCTGAGCCTCTTTGTCTCTGGTCATGGCACAGACACGGCGCGGATGGCCGCGTTTTTGACCCGCATCGCCCGGCCGCAGTTGATTGAACCACGGTTGGATTGGGGGGCAGCGGGGGCACCATTGGAAGGCTACCCGTCACGCCTGGCCGCGCCTTTTGCCGGCGAACTGACGCTGTGGTCGGGCCGCTTTACCAGTGGCGCTGACCTCGAGGGATTTCTGCGCGCCCGCTGGGGCGGCCAGGATTTAGCCCTGCCGTTGAGCACCGTTGAAGGGGTGGCCTCTGAAGGCGTGGCCGTCAGGTGGGCCAACCTCAAGGTGGACGACTTGCTGGCCGCTTACGATGGCGGCGGCGATCGCGATGATCTGCGCGGCCGCATCGTGGAAACCGGCTTGGACTTTGGCCTGATCACGCGCTTCACCAGTCGGGTAGCAGTGGAAGAAATCGTCAGCAGCGGTGGCCCCGAAGCCGCCCACCGTGTGCCCAACGGATTGCCCGCCGGATCCACCCTGGCTGGCGAGCTGCCGGCGGGAGGCACCTTGGATCCATTGTGGCGGGCCTTGGGATTGGCCTTGCTGCTGACGGGATTGGCGGGATGGCGGGCTCGGCGTGCCAGTACCGAAAGGTCGCGCTCATGTTGAAAATTCGCTTTTTTCGCAAGCTGAGCTTGTCGTTGTTGCTGGTCTTGGGTGGCATGGGCTTGTTGGGCCGCGATGGGTATCTGCAACTAAAAGGCCATCTGGCCGCCGAATTGGTGGACGCCGCCTTGGCCGCCCACCTCAGCGACGGCGCGGTTCACCCCCCTTGGCAGTGGGCCGACTTCCAGCCGGTGGCGCGTTTGATGGCGCCCCGGCTGGGCGTGACTTTGCCGGTGCTGGAAGGCTCGGCGGCCCAGACCATGGCTTTTGGGCTGGCCCATGTGGGCGGCACCGCTGGGCCCGGCGCCGACGACAACGTGGTGCTGGCCGGGCATCGAGACAGCTGGGCCCGGTTCATGGCTGGCTTGCGCCAGGGCGATTTGTTGGTGATGGAGCATGCGGGCGGCCGCCGCTCTTATCGTGTGCGGCAGACCACTGTGGTGGACCGGGGAGCAGTGGAATATCTGGGCCAGGGTGGCGCGCCGTTGCTGACTCTCATCACCTGTCACCCGTTTGGTGGCTGGACACCGACCAGCGACCGCTATGTAGTGCTGGCCGAACCGGTCGAAGGGGGCCGGCGAACCGAGCGAATGGCCATATGAAACCGGCGCCTGAGGCCCTATACTTTACAGATGGTGACCGCATCAGCTGAATACACTGACAGGGGGACATTTTGCTGCGCCATGATCTGATATTGAAACTGTTCTTGTTGTTTTTTGGCCTGGCTGCGATGTCGACGGCCATGCCATCGGAGGTATCGGCCGCGGGATTTGCGCGGGTCGGCCCAAGCCCTTCCTGGGACCACATTTTCACCGGTACCCGTTCGGAATCCATGGGCCAGGCGGACCTCGCGGTCTCCCAAGGACCCATGTCCATTTTCGAGAACCCGGCACCTTTGCACGAAGGCGAAGGGGTGCAGGTGGGTTATGGGAACATGGTCTATGTGATGGACCTGGAATTTCACCAGTATGCCGCGGCTGTCGAATGGGGCGCCTTCCGACTGGGAATGGCCCGCATGGATTTTGTCAGCGATTCGCTTCCTGTGCGCACGGCATACCAGCCCGAAGGCAATGGTGAGACGCACCGACTTGATGACCGGGTGAGGGTGATTTCAGGCGCCGTGGATGTGGCTTGGTTGCTGGCTCCCGGATCGCCCTGGGAGTGGACCGTGGGCGTGGCTCACCGCGGCTATCGATTTGGTGCGCAGTCCGAAGTGATTCACGCCAATGGCCTGGATTTTGGGTCTTCAGGGCGGTACCGGCACCGATTTGACGGCTTCCGCCTGGTTGCCAGCGCTGCTGGTGTGCTGCGCAATATCGAGGATTCCGACTATCATCCCGAGGGCACCCGCCTGGGATTGGGCCTGTCATTGGCTGTCGACGATGCGGAAAAACGCGAGATGATCGTTCTTACCCTGGGCTATGTTTTCAAGGATGTGCGCACCGAAGAAAAATATTTTGGTGACCGGCATTATGGTGCCGAGTTGACCTTGCTGCGCTCCTTGTCATTCCGTTTGGGCCGCGACAAACAGATCTTTGGGGGCACCAGCCAATACGGCCTGGGATTGACCCTGCCGCACGATTGGTTGCACCCCTTTGGGGTGACCCTCGATTGGAGTTCACAGGACTCGGGACTCATCCGGGAATTGGGAATATCCGACCAGGAGTCATTCGAATCGTTTTCGCTGACAGTGCGGCGGAGTATCTGATCCGTTTTTGGGATAGGCCGGAGCGCGCAGTTGTGCCCTCCGGCCTCTTTTCGTAGTATCAGTCAGCTCGCAGGATGAACATCAGACCTTGTAGCCGATTTGCCATCGGTGACAATTGCCGCCGAGGTTTCCTCAGGCACAGCAGAGCTCCCGGACAGGATACCGGTGTTGGATCTCGCCTTCACTCAATCCCTGGAGAGCTGACATGACTATTGATCTCGCTCGTCAAAAATTCCCCTTGTTGATACGCCTACCTTTGTTGAAATGCCAGCCTTTGTTGATATGCCTGCCCTTGTTGATATGTCTGCCCTTGCTGCTTGCCATGTTGGTGACGTCTGCCGCGTTGGCTGATGACAACCGCCTGGGCTTGTTTTACGACTCGGACGCCAATGTGGACGAGATTGAAATTGCACCCAATTCGACCCATTCGCTCTATCTGATTTTGCTGGATCCGGTCAACGACAGCTATGACGGGGGAGGATCCCGCGATGTGGAATTTGTATCGGGCTTCGAGTGCGCCATCGAACCGCCCAGCGGCGACATGTTGCTGTCAGTGACGTTTCCCATGCCGGCCATCAACCTCGGGGGCACCGACAACATCGTGGCCGGGTTCGCGACGGCGGTTTCTGTCTCGAGCCAACGAGAAGCCACCTTGGCGACCTTCAGCGTTTTGACCATGGGCAATAGTCCCGTGGGTTACAAACTGGTGCCTGCATCGCCGGCCAGC
>JADGEP010000228.1:4752-6417 GCA_016744275.1 Candidatus Krumholzibacteriia bacterium
AGGACACCGGCGACAACATCGTGGACATGGCTCCAGTGTCTGGTTCTCACGATTTGCCGGTCTTCACTTTTGGCAATTACACGTTCGAGCAGAACGCCAAGTGGGGCGCTGTGAAGTCGTTGTACCGATAGGTGGCAGTGGACGTTGTCCCGGGTTCGGGCTTAGTATGGACTCAGGAACGGGAACCGACCCGGGATGCCCCTCGACCTGCAAAGGAATGCCTTGGCCAACGACACCGCCGCGAAGGCGCGCCCAATGGGTGCGCGCGCTTTGATCATCATCACGATCCTGTTCCTGGGCACCGCCGCCCTGGCCGCAACCGAGGCCCCGTTGCGGGCGGTGTGGCCGCCGCTGGTGGCCTTGACGGTGATCATCCTGACCCGCCATGCCCTGACGGGGCTGCTCGTCGGTGGTTTGGCCGGCGCCATACTGGTGCAGTCCGGTGACCCGTGGGCGGCCTACCTTTCTCTTTTTGCCGATCATCTCGTACCCAATCTGCAATCTTCGTGGAAAATGGGCGCCGTGGCATTCACGTTGATACTCGGTGGATTTGCCGCTGTCCTGGAAGCCGGCGGTGGCTTCACTTCCCTGCTGCGACGCGTGGTGGCGCCGGGACGTCAAGCCGCCCAGCAGGTGGAAATGGCTGCGGGAGGGTTGGGCCTGCTGTGCTTCTTTGATGGCCTGGCCAATAGCATGGTGGTGGGCCGTGTCAGCCGTGACCTGGCTGATAGCAGCGGCGTGGCCCGGGCCAAACTGGCCTACATTGTCGACTCTACCAGCAGTGCGGTGGCCTGCGTCGCCTTCATCTCCACCTGGATAGCATTCCAACTGACAATGATTGGCGAGGCTTATTCCCTGGCCGGACGCGACGTCAATCCGTATTGGGTTTTCCTGCAGTCGCTACCCTACAATTTCCACAGTTGGTTCACACTGGTGCTGCTCTTCGTGGCCATTCGATTCCGTTTTCATCCGGGCCCGATGACGGGTTTTGTCGCCTCGGCCGAGCAAAATCAGCAGCGACGATCAGAGGCAAATGTGCCGACGGGGACCGCCGAGAACCTGGGCCATCCGGCCACTGCGCTGGGACCTCTGGCGGTGTTGTTGTTGGCGTTCTTTGTGGGCTTCATGGTGCTGGGAGATCCGGCGCCCGGCTGGCCATCCGATCGTGATCGCATGGTGGCCGCGTTGGGCTCGGACGCCGGACCGCTGGTCCTGGTGATCGCGGCGGTGGCGGCAACCCTGGCGGCGATCGCCGTTTTTCCGGGGGGACGCGGCGACCGCCCGGCGGCGCCGTTGCGGGCTTTGGGCAAGGGTGTCGGGGCCATGGTTGGTCCGGTGGGCATTTTATTTGCTGCCTGGATCATGGGCAGCGTGATGAGCGCCCTGGGCACAGCCGAACTCATCTCCGGCCTGCTGCGCGACAGTAATGTCCTGTGGCTCATGCCCACTTTGACGTTCCTGACCGGAGCGGCCATCTCATTTGCGACAGGAACCTCCTGGGGCACGATGGGCCTGTTGTTCCCGTTGGCAATTCCCGCCACCGCGACTCTGGGTGGGAGCGATCCGCTGCTCAGCGCGGTGGTGGCGGCGGTCTTCAGCGGCGCCGTTTTTGGTGACCACTGCTCGCCCTTCAGCGATACAACCATCGTCTCGTCGATTTCGTGT
>JADGEP010000229.1 GCA_016744275.1 Candidatus Krumholzibacteriia bacterium
AGCCAAGGGGGCGAACCCAAAGCGAGTATTGCGAGGCATGAAGTCACCTTTCGGATCTTGAGGCGAAGCGGTTTGTTTTCTGTGAGTGCCTGCAACAACGCGATGGCGGACAGGTTCCCGGATATCAATATAGCCCACAAAGGCAAGATTCCGCAGCCGGGGTGTGATTTATCTGTCGGGGGATAAAAAAGCGAGGGCCACGAACTTGCAGAAACCAGTCCGGAGGAAAGGGGTAAAGATGATGCTGACCAGGACATCAATCTTCTGATTGGAAGCCGGGGAAGACGGATTCCAGCAGATCCCCAAATTGGACTGAAAGGCGATTCCGCCGTTCGTGGCCCCAAGATTCCGAATAACCAGGATGTTCCGGAACCGTCATGGGCATCCGGCCGACCAACGTCAGTTTCATCGACCAGATGAATAGGTTATCGGGTTGGCGGGGTGCCACTGGAGATGGGGAAACCTGCAATTTGGCCTACGGGATCACCAGAATGTGGTGGTGGCGCTTTTTCCCCACCTGCAGCACGATGCGGCCTTCATCAAAGTCCGCTGCGGTCAGCGCCCGGGATTCGTCCTTCACCACTTCGCCGGCCACGCGCACGGCGCCCTGCCGAATCATGCGGCGGGCTTCGCCCTTGGACTTCTGCAAACCGGCGGCGACCAGGGCGTCCAGAAGCCCCAATCCAGGCGCGGCAAAATCGGCGGCGGGGCGTTCACTGCTGGGCACGGTGCTCGCGTCGGTGTTGCCGGAAAACAAAGCAGCGGCGGCCTTTTCCGCATCAGCGGTGGCCTCGGCGCCATGCACAGTGGTGGTCACCGCTCGCGCCAATGCCTTTTTGGCATCACGGATATCCGCACCGGTGAGGGCTTCCAACTGTTCGATTTCCGCCTTGGGCAGGCGCGTGTACAGACGCAGGAAGCGCGACACATCGCGGTCGTCCACGTTGATCCAGTACTGGAAAAAATCGTAGGGCGAGGTGCGCTGCGCATCCAGCCATACGGCTCCCGCGGCGGTCTTGCCCATTTTTTCACCGCTGGCGGTCATGATCAGTGGGTAAGTCAAACCGTACACTTCGTTGCGGTTGACCCGGCGACTCAGATCAATGCCCGAACAGATGTTGCCCCACTGGTCATTGCCCCCCATTTGCAGGCGGCACCCATAGTCGCGGTTGAGGACCATGAAATCGTAGGCCTGCAAAATCATATAGTTGAACTCGATGAAGCTGAGGCCTGTTTCCAGGCGGCTTTTCACCGAGTCGCGGGTGAGCATCTGATTCACGCTGAAGTGACGGCCCACATCCCGCAGAAAATCGATGTAGCCCCACTGGCGCAACCAGTCGGCGTTGTTGAGCATCAGGCCGTCGCTGGGCCCGTCACCAAAACGGATGAAGTGGCTGAGCTGAGCTTTCACACCCGCCAGGTTTTCTTCGATGGTTTCGAGGGTGGCCATCTTGCGCAGTTCTGTTTTCCCGCTGGGGTCGCCCACCATGGCGGTGGCGCCGCCAACGATGGCAATGGGCTTGTGTCCGTAAGCCTGCAAATGAACCAGACCCATGATCGGAACCAGGCTGCCCACGTGCAGACTGTCAGCCGTCGGATCAAAACCGATGTAGGCGGTGACCGTTTCGTCGGCCATCAATTGGGTGAGGTTTTCTTCGTCGGTGCACTGCTCGAAAAAGCCGCGCCATTTCATCTCTTCGACAAAGGAAGAAAACTCGGGGGTGGGTTGTGCCGCCTGGCTCATGGTCCTGTCCGTTCGGTTACGGTTTGGGAATGGGAAACTGTTCTCGACCGATGGCCCTTCAGGCCGCCCGCCCTCTGCAGTGGTCCTGACAGGAGACTTCCGAAGAAGATCCCTCCACGTTAGAACGGACGGTCCGAAATGCCATCGCCGAGAATTGTAGCAAACGTCGCGAAGAAGTGGGGAAAGGATACCGCCACACAGGCAAAATCATCAAGGGTGATTGCGCCTTCGCTGACCAGCGCGGCGACAGCCATGGCCATGGCCATGCGGTGGTCGCCTGCGGTGGACAACATCAATGGTACGTCGTTTGATCCACCGCGCAAGGGCGTTGGGCCACTGAGGCGCAAACCATCGGGCAACTCGTCGACCGTTGCGCCCAACTGAACAAGGTTGGTCGCCGTCATGGTCAGCCGGTCGGATTCCTTGACCCGCAATTCGGCCGCCCCGGTGATGCGTGATTTGCCAGGCGCAGCTGTGGCCAGAACGGCAAGAATCGGAATCTCATCGACAAGGGCTGGCACTTCGGGGCCGGTGATCACAAACGGTTGCAACGGTGCCTGCGTGATTCGCACGTCGCCCAAAGGTTCACCGCCGGGCGGGCCCTGCCGGTTGGAGATTTCAACCCCCACCCCGGCGCGACGCAATACATCCAGTGCGCCGATGCGGGTCGGGTTCAAACTCAGGCCCGGAGTCCGCAGATCCGAACCAGGCACCAGTGCCGCCGCCACCTGAAAAAATGCCGCCGTCGAGGGGTCGCCCGGCACCTGGATCTCAAAGGGCCGCAACGATTGGCCACCGGTGATGGCTGTCTCAACCACGCCGTCAGCCGGCGCGCAGGAAACACCCATGGTCTGCAATAACAATTCCGTATGGTCCCGACTGATGCCGCCACCGGAGATGGTGGTGGTGCCGGACGCCTGCAATCCCGCCAACAATAAGGCCGACTTCACCTGGGCCGAAGGCACCGCCAGGTCGTGGTGCACCCCCTGCAAGACCGCGCCGGTGATGCGCAAAGGCAAACGGCCCGCTTCGCCGAGGAAGGCGATTTTTGCTCCCATGCGAGACAAAGGGTCGATGACACGGCTCATGGGGCGGGTGCTCAGAGAGGGGTCTCCGCTGAGGGTCACACTCACGCCAACGGGCAGCCATCCGGCCAGGATTCCACACAGCAGGCGGCAGGTCGTGCCGCTATTGCCGCAGTCGATGGCAAGGTCTGCGGTTGGCCGGGCGACCGGTGGCACCACCACGACAATGTCGCCATCCTGCTGGACTTTGGCTCCCAGGATGCGGACGGCTGCGAGACTGGCCAGGGTGTCTTCACTGGCCAGCCAACCCGAGGCCCGGCAGGGCCCATCGGCCAGTAACCCAAGCAGGGCCACGCGGTGGGAAACGGATTTATCGCCGGGCACGGCAACACTTCCTGTGAGCGGCGCGTATGCTCGCGGCAAGATGCGAGGTGCGGACAAATTCAGAACAGCGCCTCCCGGCTCAGTCACTTGCCCAGATCTTTATCTGGACCTGGCGGCCATTGGTAGCCATGGTTTTCACCAAGATATAAGACCAGTGGGGTCAAGTCACGCGCGCAACGCGGCTCATCGCCGAGATACCCGGGCAGCAACATGAGTTCCGAACAGCACCAGAACGGCTCCGCCGGAGCCAGCGCCTTGCGCCGCAACCTGCGGCTTTTTGCCGTGCGCGACTACGGCGAGATCATGGCCCTGGCGACGCCCACGATCCTGACGATGCTTTCGCAGACACTCATGTGGACCGTCGACACCGCCTTGATCGGACGCGTCAACAGCGTCTCTTTGGCTGCCGTGGGCCTCGGAGGCATGCTCACCTGGGCCACCTACTCGCTGTTCAATAACCTCAGCCGCATCACCGGCACCTTTGTCAGTCAAAGCCACGGGCGCGAAGATCACCAGAATGTCGCCCATTACGCTTGGCAAGGCGTCTACATCGCCATCTTCGCCGGGTTGATCCTGCAGGTGTTGGGGTACTACAGCTATCTCGTTCTGCCTTGGACTCACAATCCGACCGAGGTCCAGGACCTCACCTACGTCTACATCAAATGGCGTAGCATCAGCGCTGTTTTCACGCAGTTGATCTTTGCCCTGATGGGCTTTTTCCAGGGACGCCGTGACGTGCGTGTGCCCATGTATGCCGGCATCATCGGCAACGCCGTGAACATCGTTCTGGACTTCTGGCTGATCTTTGGCTGGAGCGGTTTTGAAGCCTTCGGCCAAACCTGGCTCGCGGTGCCAGCCATGGGCGTCAAGGGCGCCTCGATCGGCACCAGCATCGGCACGGCCATCAACGCCATTGCCCTGATCATCTGGGCACTTGAACCGCGGTTGCGCGAAAAATACGCCATCCACAAGCCGCGTCGGCCGCAGTGGTTCGCCATCGGGCGCATGATCCGCGTGGGCCTGCCCGCGGCCTTCGAGGGCTTCATCGACATGGGCGGCTTCCTGATGTTCACGATTTTCATCGGGACAATCAGTGCGGTGCAGCTGGCCGCCAGTCAGATCACCATCCAGTTGTTGTCGTTCAGCTTCATGCCCATGTGGGGCCTGACCACGGCCGCGAGCGTGCTGACCGGCAATGAAATCGGCGCCGGCCGACCCGACCGCGCCGCCCACTACGGCCGGCAGACGTACAAACTGGGCACCTACTATTCGCTGGTTCTGGCGGTGGTCATCGTGCTGCTGCGGCACCATTTGTTCCGCATATTCAGCAATGACCCCGAGGTGTTGGCCCTGGGCGCCAGCCTCGCCATTGCCGCGGCCATCTTTCAGTATTTTGACGGCCTGCGCATGCTCAGCAGCGGCATCCTGCAGGGGGCCGGCGATACGGTCTATACGATGTACGTCACCCTGGCACTCATGTGGTTCGGCTTCATTCCCCTGACCTGGTTTTTGATCGTGCACCAGGGCGGCGACGTGATCGCGGCCTGGATGGGAGCCTCGGCGGCCTATCTGGCCCAGGGCATCCTGATGTGGCGCCGATTCCAGTCGGGCAAGTGGCGAGAGCGGAATATTTTTGGGCAGGGCCCAGCCTAGGGCGTGCGGTTTGGCTGCAGAAGCCGTGCGCTGGAGGCCAGCTTCTTGGTGCCGATCAGGTCCACCCCACCCTGTTGCAACGCTTCATAAATGGCCATCCGTCGCGGCACCTTAAATATCCGCAATAGCCGTCCCGGCACCTGGTCACGCGCGGACAGCAATTCCGCCAGATGATCGGCAAATTCCGACGGCATTTCATCTTCGCCTTGCCACTGAAAATGCTGCGGGAATTGGGCCGTCACCAACCGCAGCAAATGGGCCGGGATTTTGGCGTGATGAGGCGGCAAGTCGCGCCAATAGGACTGCACCGCGACGCAACGAACAGGCATGGCCGCCAACTTTTCCAATGGCGGATGCCAACCCACAAGAATAACCTGCACCGGTCCCGGCTTCTCCTGCCCCTGCTCCACCCGCGTGAGCATGTGCCGGTATTCCATCAGCAAATCGTGCAGGGCCTGAAATGACTCATCCCCGGATTCCTTGGCCTCGATATTCAGGATGAACGGTTGCCCGCCCGGACACACCCGGCCCGAGTCGGCAATGATCTCGCGCAATGGTTCGAGGTAGAGGCTGCGCAGGGTGCGGTCGGCCCGCACTTTATTACGGTCGTGAGCGACCAGAATTTCACCGTCGACCAGAAAGAAATCGGCTTCGACGCCACTGAACCCCAGGCGCAAAGCGTCCTGCAGAGGGCGCTCGTTTTTATAGTCGTTGTGGGCGTAGGCCGGTAAAGACCCCGGCACCTGATGCAGGTGAGCAATGGGCGGAGAACAGGCGGTCAGCGGCATCGACAAGAGCAGGCAGGATATACAAAAGCGTGATCGTGAATCCATGCCTGCTCCTTTTTTGGTCTAGAAATGGTACCCCACCGACCCGGTGAAGACCGTGCCGGGCATTTGCACGCCGGGCACTTCTTCGTAGCGCCGGTCTGACAAATTGGTGCCTGCAAAACTGGCCAACCACCCCGACTTGCCCTGCCAATCGATCCGGCTATCGAGGACAAAGAACTCCTGAAAATCATCCGGGCCACCGGAGTGTTCGACATAGCGGCCGGTCAGGGTCCAATGCAGGTTGCGGTGCAGGGCCACCGTGGCGTTGGCCAGCAGCACATTGCGCGGCACCAACAGGGTGTACTTGCCTTCGAAGCCGGATGGCAACTCGCTGTCCTTATCGATTCGGGACCAACCCAGGCCCAGGCGATGGCCGGCGCCGTGGCGCCAGGATCCATAGACATCTCCGCCACGAGTGGTGCCCTCGGCAATGTTCAACACATGCCACAGAGGATCGCCCAGCGATCGGGCCCACTCGATCAGGTCTTCTTCATAGCGTTCGTAGTAGGTCACCTGAGCGCTCCAGGGGCCGTCGTTGAACTCCAGGCCCGTATCCCAGGTCCAACCGGTTTCCGGCACAGCATTGGGATTGCCCACGTTGGCAGGGTCGCGGTAGTAGAGATCGGTGAAGGTGGGCAAGCGGTACACGCTGCCGGCGCTGGCACGAACCGTCAACCGCCGTTCCAACTCATAGGAAACCGCGCCCGAGCCCGAGAACCGGGCATCGTAGTTCGTCTGCCGGTCGACCCGGCCGCCGGCTTGCCAGCGCAAGGG
>JADGEP010000022.1 GCA_016744275.1 Candidatus Krumholzibacteriia bacterium
GTACAGGCCGCCGAGCCAGGCGGGGGCTCCGCGCTCGCGATGCGCGAGCTGGGCGTGCTCCTGGTGGACGCTGGCGACGAAGCCCGCCGCCGCGACGGCATCGGCTGGCTGGAGCGTGCGGCCATGGGCGGCGACGCGCCGGTACGGGTCCAGAGCATGACGACCACGAAGACCGGCGATGCCGAGGCGACCGTTCAGCAGATCAAGGAATTGGCGACCGCAGGCTCGGAATATGTGCGGGTGACGGTCAACGATCAGGCGGCCGCAGACGCCCTGCCACGCATCATGTACGAATGCAGCACCCCGCTGGTGGCCGACGTTCACTACGACCACAAAATGGCCCTGTTGGCCCTTGAAGCGGGCATCGCCAAGTTGCGCATCAATCCGGGCAACATCGGTTCGAAGGATCACGTGCGCGAGGTGGCCGCTGCGGCTGCCGACAAGGGCGTGCCCATTCGCATTGGAGTCAATCGCGGCAGCTTGCACAAGCGGTACAACTCGTTGGTGGATCTGGATCCGGCCGGCGCCCTGGTGCAGTGCGCGACCGATGAAATCGAGACCCTGGCCGCCGTCGGCTTCCATGACGTGGCCGTCAGCCTGAAGAGCAGCAATCCGGGTGAGGTGGTCGACGCCTGTCGCCGCTTCGCCGCGATCAGCGATGTGCCCCAGCATCTGGGCGTGACCGAAGCTGGTACGCTTTTGGCCGGCACCTCGTTGTCGGTGGCGGCGATGTCGGTGCTGTTGAGTGAGGGCATTGGCGATACGGTGCGGATCAGCCTGGCCGACGATCCGGTCAAGGAAGTGAATGCGGCTTATCACATGCTGTCGGCCCTGGGCTTGCGTAGTGGCTACGCTCGGGTGGTGGCTTGTCCCACCTGCGGGCGGGTTGAAGTGGATGTCGTGGCCCTGGCCACCAAGGTCGAAGAGTTGGCCAAAGATTTGCCTTCTGATCGCGTGATTTCAGTGATGGGGTGCATCGTTAATGGGCCGGGCGAAGCGAAGGCTGCGGACCTCGGAATCGCGGCTGGACGCACCAAGGTCGCCATTTACCGCAAAGGCGAGTTGCACCGCAATATCGACAAGGATGACTTGGAACAGGTATTGCTTGAGGAAATCGAGCGCCTGCGCTAGTTGCGGGCGCGAAATAATCCCTGAAATACCTTCAGTTGCCCTCCTGCCGGCCGATTTTTTAAGAGGCGACGGGAGCCTCAAGGGCTTCAGATACCAAGCTTTAGCATTAGCGCTCACAGGAAACGGGAAATGGCCCATATCGCCGGACCGACAACACCAACCAGACACGAATCCGGAGCCAAGCGCGGCCCTGATGTCGAGCGTCTGTTGGCCCTGCAGGCATTCAATGCCCGCTTGGTCTGCATGACGGTTGACGAGAACTCGTATCAGGAAGTTGTCAATGGTGTGTGGAAGGTGATGGGGTGCGATTTCTGTTCGCTTTTTCTCCACGACGAAGCCAGCCATTCTCTCAAGCTTGTCGGTTCGGTCGGATACGAAGAGCTCGACCCAGAGCTCGAAATTTCGTTGGCCGATTCCGCCAGCATGCACATCCAGGCCTTTGCCGAAGAATACCTGGTGCATGTCAATGACCTGACGGACCAATACGGGATCAAAACCCTGTCGGCTGATCTGCGCAGCAGTTTGGCCATGCCGATCATTGCCAACAGTGGACCAGTTGGCGTTTTTGATTTTGGCAGCCGGGAAGTGGGCGCCTTTTCGCCCAGTGAAATCAGCATGTGCAGCATGCTGGTCGACCAGATGTCCTACTCGTTGGAAAACATCCGGCTGGTCAATGAACTGAGCCGCAGCCGTGATGCGGTGATCCGTGGCATGGCCTTGTTGGCGGAAATTCGGGACAGTCATATTGGCGGGCATTTGAATCGCATTTGTGCGTACTCAAAATACCTGGCTGAAGCGCTGCTGGATCGTCCGGGATACAGTGAAGTGACGCCAACTTTCATCGATACCATTGCCCGCTCGGCGGCGTTGCACGATGTCGGCAAGGTGGGCATCCCGGATGCGATTTTGCTTAAGCCCGGCAAATTGACCGTGCCGGAATTTGAAGTGATGAAATCCCACACCACCATGGGCGCCGAATTGCTCGAAGGCCTGATGCGGGACTACGGCGAATACGGCATGATCAGCATGGGCGTTGAGATGGCCATTGCTCACCACGAACGCTGGGATGGTGGTGGGTACCCCGAAGGCATCAGCGGCCTGGATATCCCATTGTCGGCCCGGATCCTGACGATCTGTGATGTCTACGATGCGTTGACCAGCCGCCGGGTTTATAAAGGTGCGTGGAGCATGGAAGAGACTATGGCCAACATCCGCGAAAATTCTGGCCAACACTTTGATCCGGAGCTGGTGAAGATCTTCCTGGCACGGCCGTCGGACTTGCAGGCGATTCAAAACCAATATCCTGATTGATTCTGCAACTTGATCCTGCAATTTAATCCCGCAATGACTTCAGCAATATATTTTGAAAAAGAACCTTCGAAATGGTAGGCTTGCCTGATACCCCATTTCGGAAGGATTTTTTCATGAGCTTTCCGCGCGCTCTATTGACGGCACATATTTTTCTGCTTCTGATGATTCCACTGACGGCAATGGGGGGCACTTCGCCTTTCCTGCTGGATTATCAGCCCACCGGGCAAGTCGAATTTGGCTACCGGTTTCAGCATCCGCACTTTTCGCGGGAAGTTGATGCCGACCTGCTCATGGGGTTTCATGAACTTTCGGTGGGGATGCCTATTCGCCCAGAAGTGGTGGTGCGGCTGACCCTGCCGGTTGTCAAATGGGGGTTCGATACAATTCAGGAGCCGGTCGATACCATCGAATTGGGCAACGTGACGTTTGCTGCCCACTTTCTGAATCTGGGAACCAATAAAAACATGTCGGCACTGGTGGCACTCAGCTTGCCGACTGTTGCAGAAACTCCCCATTTGTCGGGCCTGGGGCGGATCAGCCATCCGTCAGTCTGGCAGACCTTCAGGAGTGAAACGATGACGTTGAAGGCGCATTTCAACGCGCGTCTTCCTGCCCGGGGCGAGAGTTTTTTGCGGCTGGGAATTGGGCCGGAATTTTTGGTTCCCAGCGGCGACCGCTCGGGCTCAACCAAAGTCTTGATGCGCTACGGTTTGGGCGTCGGTGTGGAGTCCGGACGCATCGGTGCGAGCATTGAATTTGGGGGCTACTGGGATACCGATAGGGAAGGGGACAACTTCAATGAAGACTCTTACCACATATTGTCTGCCGGTGTGGAATACGTGGGCCGCACGGTTCGCCCGGCGCTGTACTATCAGATCCCCACAGACGAGTTGTATGAATCGGTGATCGATGGTGTGGTCGGAGTGAGGATTACGGTCACGCCCTAGGGTTTCGATTCACGCCGGCTCAACTCCGGGCATGACGCCGGGTTCAACAAAGAGGCTCTGGTCGCGCAGGCAAACCGCCGTGCCGACCGGAGCCTTTCGCGGTTTGCGCACATAGCGTTTTTCGGTGTGGATGACGGGCACCAGTTTGGAGTGCCTGGCCTTACTGTGCAGCGCTGCCAGCGAAGCTGCCTTGGCGATCACCTGGGCGGAAATCCGCTCCGGATGGCCGCCCGCCCGTACGATGACATGGCTGCCCGAGACGCCCTGGGCGTGCAGCCAAAGATCGCGGTTGTGGGCGGCGCGGTGGGTCAATTCATCATTTTCCTTGTTGTTGCGGCCAACCCAGACCTCCCATTTCCCATCCACCAGATAGCGGCGAAAGGGCCGCGCCGGTTCGACGGCCGTGCGGCCGCCGGGCCGGGCTTTGATGCTGGGCATGAGGTCGGCGTGGTCGGTGCGCCATTGTTGCAGGGCTGCCAACCGCTCGAGGGGTTGTTCTGATGCCAGGGCCGCCACCAAGCCGTCGTGAGCTGCCTGCAAACGTTCCGATTCGGCCGTTGCTTCAAGGTGCCGGGCGCGGATGATATCCAGGCCCTTCTCAGCCTTGCGGGCTCGGCGGAACCAGGCCTCCATGTTGGCCGCTGGCGTTCGCGACGGGTCCAGGGCGATGGTCAGCGTTTCGCCAGTGGTCAGATTGGGTAGCACGGCCTGGTCGCTACCCTGGGTCAGCGTGTGCAAGTGGGCGGCGAGGGTTTCGGCCTTATGCCGGTGGATGTCACCTTGGTCGGCATTGGCGAGGTCACGGCCCAGATTGCCGAGCAATCTCGTGGAGGCCTTTTGGCGCCGGTTGAGCGCCGCCCGTTGAACCGTGTGGGCCTGTTCGGTGCAGACATCGATGATGCGTGTGAGCGCCTGGGTATCGTAGTCCGGAGGCGCACTGCTGCCTTCGCCTCCGGTCCAGGTGCCGCGCGGGGGCCATACGGCCAGGGCCGCGTGAGGCGGGCGGTGCAGGGACCAGAGCAGCTTGCCAGAACGATCCAATACCGTGACGTTGCCGCGGGCGCCAAAAAGCTGGTGTAAGAGGATGAGGTCATTGCCCTGGGAGTCGGTGAATTGAAACGCAACCACCCGGTCTTTGGGCAACAACCCGCAGGTGACCAGGCGGGCGCCGTTCAACAGCGCCGGCAAAGGATGTTTGCGTTGGGGCGTGAGGGATTCGGCCACGGGCCCGGGCAGGCGCCCTTGATGGGAACACACCAAGCGGGCCCCCGGCAGATCAGTGAGCAACAAGCTCGTGCGATCTTCGCCAGCCAGGTGCAACCGCACCCAGCGGTCGCCGGCCGAGACGCGGAAGAGTTCCCGTCCACCATGACGCTCGCGCCATCCGGCCAGCACCGGGGCCAGGACTTCGGGATCAGACCAGGGAGGGTTCGCTTTCATGGCTAAAACAACGTGTAGCCGAAGGTGAGTTTGAAGTCGGGGGCGTCCATGATGCCCACCCGCACTTCGACCATGGCCTGATGCTCATTGGCCAAGGTGCGTTCCAGTCCCAGCAACCCGCTGAGGCCAATGCTGGTATCGGAATCACCAAAATCCGGGTTGGTGAAAAAGAGCGAGAGGGAACCGCCGCCGTAAACGTTCCACGGGTGGGTCACCAGTTCGGTGAAGCTGTAGGCCAGGTCACCGTTCAAGGCGATGAGTGTGGCGGCGCCGCCAAAACCGGCCTCCACGTTGGGCGTGAAGTGAACGTTGGGCAGAACCTCGCCCAGCTTGAGGTGGGCGCCGAAGTGGATCTGGTCGATATCGCCCCAGTTGGTGTAGCCGATGCGTGGGCCAAAGGCGGAATTCGCCGGAATGCGCAGGGAGTCGCTTTGGGCGTGGACTGAGTTGGGTGCAGCCAGCAGGGTGGTCAGGGCAATCAAGGCAACCAGGAGGCGCAGGTCTCTCATTGTTGGCATCCTTCCAAACAATCGATGGGTCGGGGTGAGGCGTATTGTAAGGGTATACGCAGACAGGAACAACTTTGATCCCACTCAATTCTCGTTCATTTCTTGCCGCCGGAAGGTCTCTGGCCTAAGATTCCGCCCATCGACACGATACCGCCTCGGACCTTCTGGAGGATTTCCATGCTCAGCATGACCGGCTTCGGCACCGGCGAAGGGGCCACTGGCCCCATGACCATCTCAGTGGAATTGCGTTCGGTGAACCACCGCTTCCTGGACGTGAGCCTGAAACTGCCCGGCGTGTTGGCGTTTCTGGAAACCGACATCCGCAAATTTCTGAAAGAAAACGTGGCCCGGGGTCGGGTCACCGTTGCGGTGCAGCTTCAAGTCAACCGCGAGGGCGCCGGTGCGGGCCTGGACCCGGACCGACTGCAGGCAGGCCTCGAGATGGTGCGGGCCGCGGCGGCGGAGTTGGAAAAAGCCACGGGTGAAGCCCATCCCGTCACCTTGGAACATTTGCTGGCAGTGCCGGATCTGTTCCGGGCCGAAGAGCTGGAAGTGCAACAGGATGAAATGCGGGCCGCGATGATGACCGCCCTGAAGGCGGCCCATCAGGGTTTGATGGCCATGAAAACGGCCGAAGGCGAAGCGTTGGTCAATGAGATGCGCCAACGCCTGGAAACGCTTTCGACCGAGCTGACCAACGTGGAAAAATGGGCGCCCCAGGCCGGTGCCGAGATTCAGAAGCGGTTGGAAGAGCGCCTGGAGAAAATCCTCCCCGACCAGGTCGACCCGCAACGCCTGGCTCAGGAAGTGGCGATGTTGGCGGACAAAGCCAACATCAACGAAGAATGCGAGCGGTTGGGCATTCACATCACGCATTTTCACAAGGCCCTGGACGAAGGCGGTCAGGTGGCCAAGCGGCTGAATTTCCTGCTCCAGGAAATGCACCGTGAAGTCAATACCACCGGCAGCAAGACCAACCTGATGGACATCACCCAGGCCGTGATCACGATGAAGGATGAAGTTGAGTCCATGCGCGAGCAGATCCTGAACCTGGAGTAGTGATGATTGTCTTGATCACGGGCCCTTCGGGGTCCGGTAAAACCAGTTTCATTGGGAGCCTGATGGAGAGCAATCCGCGCCTGGCCTTTTCGGTTTCGACCACGACTCGGCCCATGCGTGAAGGCGAAGCCAACGGCGTGGACTACGACTTCGTGGACCAGAGCGTTTTTGATGAGCTTGTGGCTGACGACGCCTTCGTGGAATGGGCCGTCGTGCACAACAATTGTTACGGCACTCGCCGCAGTCGGCTGGATGAGATGGCGGCCGCGGGCCAGATTCCAGTGCTGGACATTGATGTGCAGGGTGGCGTTAACGTGATCGACATCTACCAGGATGATCTGGTTTCCGTTTTCCTGTTCCCGCCCTCCTGGGAAGAACTCGAGCGCAGGTTGCGTTCGCGGGATACAGATACGTCCGCAGTGATCGATGGCCGGTTGGCCACCGCTCGTCAGGAAGTGGGCTTTGCCCCGAAATACCGTTATTGGATTGTCAATGATGACCTTGAGGCGGCGGTCAATCGCATGAAAGCTGTGATCACGGCCGAAGATTGCCGCCGCGAGTCGTTTCTGCGCTCGCCGTTGGTTTGAGCGGTTTTTTAACCGATTTCTTGCGTTTTTCCGGGATTTCGTTATCGTTCATCGGTTGCCAAAAACACGACGGACCGGTTTACCCAGAAACTGAATTATCAGAAACCGCTCCTGTCTCCAGCCTGTGAGGAAGGCCGCATGACCTATATTCCGCGCCAAAAGGTGACTGCCCTTATTCCGAACAAATTCGAGGCCATCAAAATTGCTGCCCTCGAAGCCCGTCGGTTGAATGACCGCGCCCGCAATTACAACGTGAATCTGCCGGGTAAAATCACCACTTTGGCCGTCGATCGTTTGATCGAAGGCAAGGTTGAATACTACGATGTGAAAGAACGCGCCCGCCAAGCCCGGCTTGAGAGGGAGCAGGAAGGCGAGGAATAGACCATGGCTGACCAGGGGATTGTCCGCGGCGCTGCCCAAGTCCGGATCTTGCTGATGGTCACCGGTGGTATCGCCGCCTACAAAAGTTGCTTTTTGACCCGCCTGCTGGTGCAGGCGGGTTTTTCTGTCAAGGTGGCCATGACCGAAAGCGCTACCCGTTTTGTTTCTCCCATGACATTTCAGGTCCTGTCGGGGCATCCGGTGGCCACCGACCTTTGGGGCGAAGACCAGAGCGATGCCCTGGACCACATCGAATACGCGCGTTGGTCAGATTTGACCGTCGTGGCGCCAGCAACGGCCAATACCCTGGCCAAGGCCGCCACCGGTATTGCAGACGAAATTGTATCGACCCTGCTGTTGGCCCAGCCGGGGCCTGTGCTGATGGCGCCAGCGATGAACGACAACATGTGGCGGCATCCGGCCACCCAGGCCAACGTGGCGACTTTGCGCGAGCGCGGCGTGCATCTGGTGGGGCCGGGTTCCGGCTTTCTCGCCTGCGGCACCGTCGATGAGGGCCGGATGCTGGAGCCCGAAGAAATCGTGGCGGCGAT
This sequence comes from Candidatus Krumholzibacteriia bacterium, assembly GCA_016744275.1. Classification (GTDB taxonomy): domain Bacteria; phylum Krumholzibacteriota; class Krumholzibacteriia; order LZORAL124-64-63; family LZORAL124-64-63; genus JAGRNP01. The sequence goes on from JADGEP010000022.1 coordinate 7,917, forward strand.
CAAGGATCTGGCTGTGGGATTGGAGCCGAGGCCACAGCCTGAAGCCCTGGCGATCCCCACTTTCTGGGAGGGCCAGCAGGTGCTGATCACCGCGGGACCAACCCACGAAGCGATCGACCCGGTGCGTTACGTGGCCAATCGCTCTTCGGGCACGATGGGCTACGCCCTGGCTGCCGAAGCGGTCGCCCAGGGAGCGATGGTGACGCTGATCAGCGGCCCGGTGGATTTGATGCCGCCGCGGGGCCTGCAGTCTTTGGTCGCGGTGGAATCTGGACAAGACATGGCTGCGGCCGTGGGCCAAGGCCTGCAGGCTGGGGCCCAATGGCTGATCATGTCGGCAGCCGTGGCGGACTTCACGCCGTCTAATCCGGCGACGGGAAAACTGAAAAAAGAGGACCTGGGCACGGGGTGGCAATTGGACATGTCCCGCAATCCCGATATCCTGGCAGAGGTTGTACCTGCCCACCGCGCGGAGCACCTCAAGGTGGTCGGCTTTGCTTTGGAAACCGAAGATGTTCAAGCTCGGGCCCTGGGCAAATTGAAAGCCAAAAATATGGACTATGTGGTGGCCAACAATCCGACCGAAGCGGGCTCGGGATTTGGTGCTGAAAATCACAGGCTACAACTGCTGTCGTCCGGTGGTATGATCTGGGCGAGCGAGTCGCGGCCCAAAACTGAATTGGCGAAGCAACTGCTGGTCGAATTGGCCCGGCACCAATCCCGCTGATTCCGAACCTGAATCGACAAACAAAGCGGAACCCATGGCCAACCAAGCGGATGAACGTCAGCAAATAGTCGGAGACCTGCAGGCCTGGATCCGCCAGAACAAGGGCCAGGCTCTCGAGTGGTTTTTGGATGAAGGCAGCCGCCCTGATGTGATCCCCGTGACTGAGCCGCAAAATGGCGAGAAAAGTGCGGCGCCACCGAATGAATCTGCACCGGCTGAACCTGTTGTGGTGACTCAAAAACCGACTCCCGTCGCACCTTCCCGGCCTGATCCGGCCAAACCGGAGCCGACCAAATCCGCCCCCGTTACTGACAAAGAAGCGGCCTTTCGCCTGGCCTGTGACGCCTTTGTCAATGAAACCGTGGCCTTGACCAAACGCCAGGCCGCGACGCATCCGGTGGTGCCGATCGCCGAGCCGTTGCTGGATGCGCACCAAGGTGACGCGGCCGCTGCCATGGCGGCCCTTGAAAAGGAAGTGCGGCCGTGCACGGCCTGTGAGCTGAGTGGCAGCCGCAAGCAGACGGTTTTTGGCACCGGCAATCCCCGGGCGGATGTGGTTTTTATTGGCGAAGCTCCGGGCCAGGAAGAGGACCAGCAGGGCGAACCCTTCGTTGGTGCCAGTGGACAATTGCTCACCAAGATCTTGGGTGCTATCGGTTACTCTCGCGATGATGTGTACATCTGCAACATTCTGAAATGCCGGCCGCCAAATAATCGCGACCCGCAGCCGAACGAAGTCCAGCACTGCGAGCCCCACCTGAAACGGCAGTTGGCGATTTTGCGACCGCGGGTGATCTGTTGCCTGGGGCGGGTCGCGGCCCAGACACTGCTGAAAACTGATTTGAGCCTGGGAAAATTGCGCCATACGGTGCATTTCTATGAGGGCGTGCCGGTGATGGCGACCTTCCATCCGGCCGCCCTGTTGCGCAATCCAAGCTGGAAGCGCGACACCTGGGACGACGTGCGCAAGCTGCAGGCTCTGAGCGAGGCGCTGCAGCCGGAGGGCAATTGACGTGAACCGGCCCCGCCTATTTCTGCTTGATGACGACCCGGATTTTTGCGCCGATCTGGAAGCTGTGCTCGGCTCCCGCTACAACATCGATATGGCCCACGATGGCGAAACGGGGTTGCAAAAAATCGGTGCCGCCATTCCCGATGTGGTGCTGCTGGATGTGGAGTTCGAAAACTCGGACATGAATGGTGTTCAGATTCTGGACAAAATCCGGGCCATGGACAACCCGCCGCCGGTGATCATGTTGTCAGGCCGCACGCGGGTCAGCACCGTAGTGGAGGCCATGAAGTTGGGGGCCTTCCACTATGTGATCAAACCGGCCGATCCGCCTGAGCTGTTCAACCTGGTTGAGCGGGCGTTGGTGGCTGGGCGCAATAAGCGGCAGATTTTAGCCCAGCGCGGAGAGCTGGGTCGCCTGACGGGCTCTTTCATTTGTGGTGATGAAAAGATGTTTCGCGTTTTGGAACAAGCGGACATGGTTGCCAGCACTACAGCCACGGTGTTGATCACCGGGGAAACGGGAACGGGCAAAGAAATGGTCGCCCGCCGGATTCATGAAGGCAGCAATTTCTGCACTGGCCCCTACGTGGGCATCAATTGTTCGGCGATTCCGGCAGAGCTCATCGAGTCCGAAATTTTTGGGCACGGAAAAGGGGCTTTTACCGGGGCCCAGTCGCGCATGGGCAAACTGGAGTTGGCCGCTGGTGGCACTTTGTTTATGGACGAAGTTGGCGAAGCGCCTCTCAGCCTGCAAGTCAAGCTGCTGCGGGCTCTGGGAGAGAAACGCTATGTGCGCTTGGGCGAAAACGTGGAGCGCGAGGTGGAGTGCCGCATTGTGGCTGCGACGAGCCGTGATCTGACGAAAGCCATTGCCGATGGAGATTTCCGCGAGGACCTTTATTATCGCCTGAATATCTATCGCATCCAACTGCCTCGCCTGGCTGATCGTCCCGGCGACCTGATGCCGCTGGCCCGCCATTTTCTGGATCAATACGCCGCCGAAAACGCCAAACCCATCGCAGGTTTTTCACAGGCGGCTGAAGAGCGCATCATGGTGGAACCCTGGACGGGCAACGTGCGCGAATTGCGAAACTTCGTGGAACGGGCCGTGATCAATTGTCAGGGCGGATTGATCGGGCTCGGAGACATGTTCGGGGGAGAATCTAGCGGCAACGGCACCGCCGCCGATGGTTCAGGCGAAGAATGCGAAACGACCACTTTAAAAGCCGCTACTGATCGAGCCAAGGAAATGCGGGAACGTCGCTACTGCAGCAATCGTCTGCGTGAAGCATCCGGCAACGTGAGCCGGGCGGCAGCCGCCAGTGGCGTTCTGAGGCAATCATTCCAGCGCAAGTTGAAGGATTTGGGCTTGGATCCTGATGATTTTAAATCTTCTTGAGTTTGTAACTTATTTGTTTTAAGTCGACTACTGCGTTTTTGATGAAACTGCAACGTTCTTGCTTGTTGTGCAACATGAATGTTGCACTCTATGGTTTGTTGATTTTAAACAAGTTAGAGCATTTTGTCGAATGAGTGGTGCAACTGAAATGTTGCACCGCCCGCAGTTGCCTGGAATTGCGGGTTTTTAAAACACGGTAACTGCCAGTATTACAATGAATTATAAAAACATTCGCCCTCCGCCGATACTGGTACAGCGTTTGCCTATTGAGGAGTGAAGCATTTCGAGGGGGATCCGTATCGTGGGCATGGGGCATGGCCTGGCAGCAGGCCGCGCCCCGGATCGGAACTGGGGTCACAGTTTAAGAACGCATTTATCGCGAATCAGGCGGGCAACAATGGCTCACTACAATACATCGAGATTCAATAGTGACGAGAATCTGATGCCGCCTGGAAGCCGTGCGCGAGAAGTGGGAAACGAAATTGTGGAAGTCGGGAATGAATGTCTTGGCGCTGGGCGAGAGTCAAGCGACGTGCACCGGCTTCCACATGATTCTCTCCAACCGGATGATTCTCTCCAACCGGATGACTCCGATGCGATGGTTCACCCTTTTGCCCGATCTGAGAGTTCCGCGATGAAGCCCGAATTCCAAGGCAAATCACTTCCCGTGGTGACCATTTTTTCAAAAAGTGGTCCTTTGGCGGGAGATTTGGCGGCCTGCTTGTCGGGTCGGTTCCGGATTGACCGGGCCACGAGCCTGCAAGGGGCCCTGAAGTCTATTGCTGTCGGGTGCCAGGCTTTGATGATTCTCAAGGCCGCTGATGAGTACTGGGGACCTGCCTGCACCGATTTGGTGAAACAAGCGTTGAGCGACAAATGTCGGGTTCTGATTCTGGGCTCCGGGGGATTGGGCCTGGAATCAGATCTCGACAGTCGCGTGATTTACCTGCCGCCTCTGCCCAGCCCCCAGATTCTTTTTGCGAACCTCGCAGGCCTTGAAGCCAGCGCTCAGGCTTGACCGAATATCCCGGCCTGATGGAAGATTCTCATCTGATTGAGGTTGAACTATCCGGTTAAAACCGGCATGCCCATCATCGGCCAGATTTTCCACACAAACAACGCAATGACGAGCATGAGCATCGCAGAGGCAGGCAATCCGTGCATGAAGAATTCGCGGGTGTGGAACATCTTGCTTTCAAAAGCGATGGCGTTGGGAGCCGCGCCAACCAGAAGCATGAAGGGCATCCCGGCAGCAGCCAACGATGCAAAGACCACCACTTCCGGGTGCACGCCAATATAACGGGCCATCACCAGGGCTACCGGCAAAGTGATCGCGATGGCGGCCACGTTCATGATGAAGTTGGTCATGAGCATCACGAAGAAGGCCACTCCGATGATGAATACGAACCAGGGCGCGCCGTGCAGCAGGCTCAGCCAGCCGATGGCCATCCATTCGGCGGCGCCGGTTTGCCAGAGGCAGAAGCCGATGCTCATGGCGCCGCCAAATAACAGAACGATATTCCAGGGCACCGCCTCGAGATCTTTGAGATTCAGGATGTTGGTGAAGAAAAACAGCAATCCGGCGCTGAGGATGACGGCACTCTTATCTACGGCGGCCAACGCTGGTACGAACGAGCGCAGGCTGAGCACGATGATCACACCGGCGACGATAACCAGGGTGCCCTTCTCCCGGCGCGTGACCGGCCCCAGGCTTTCGTAAAGCTGGGCAGCCCGAATGCGCAGCCCCGGCACTTCGCCTTTTTCGGGGCGGAAGGCGATGCAGATGTATCCCCAGAGAAGAACCAACATCAAAACGCCCATGGGGAACATGTAGTAGGTCAACTCGAAGAAGCTGATTTCTTCGCCACCCAGCTTCTGGTAGAAGCCCAGGGCAACGGCACCCCGCGCGGCGCCCAGCAAGGTGATGATGCTGCCGGCACCGGCGGTCCAGGCCATGCCGATGAAGAGGCCTTTGCCAAATCGGGTAGTCTTGCCTGTCGGTTCGTAGAGGTTGTGCACCACCAATAATAGCGGGAAAATTGCTGCGGCCACCGCCGTGTGGGCCATGAACAGAGTCAGGGTGGCGGTCATGCAAAAGACACCGAGATAGATGATTTTGGTGCGTTCGGAGAGGCGCGAGAGCATGAAAAACGCCAGGCGCTTGGTCAGGCCTGTGGTGGAGAAACTGGCGCCGATCAACAGGGAGCCAAAAATGAACCACACCGAGGGGTCCATGAAATCAGTCATCGCCACTCGGGGATCGCGGATCAGCCAAAGAGACTGGAACACCGCAATGGCGATGGCGGTGACTCCCACGGGCACCACTTCAAAGACCCACCAGATGCCGGCCAAGAGAAATAGGCCCAGGGCCGCCTGCCCCTCACTCGAAAGCGCAATGGACTGGCCGGCCGGGTCAACGGTGTCAGGAAAAGAGGGTGCCAAGGAGAGGCCCAGGAAAAGGACAAGACCGAGCACAAAGGGGAACATGCGGCGAGGATTACGCCAGACCATAAAGGGCCTCCGACGTTGTCACCAATTCGGTTGTGGGTCTGCGGTCCTGAGTCACGGAAACTGCCGTCTTTCTTTGGAATTTCCTCAAAATTCTTCGAGCACTGCGGTCAGGCCTTTTTTCGGGTCACCATCATTGGGAATTCGAATTCCTCGGCCACGCCTGTGATCGGTGGGCAAAACGCGGCATCCACCAGCCCTACGCGAGACAGCAGGTCGACCAATTCGCCATCGGTCCAGCCTTGATGGCATTGTTCGTACCTGTGCAAGGTACCCGATTCCTGCTCGATGATCCAGTGCACATGAATTTCGGCCCGGGCGTCTTCATTCCAGCTGAATTCCTGCAACCAGAGGTGGGGCCGGTCACAAAATACGGATTCTTCACACGATGACCACTCGTTGCTGTCTTCCTGCACGAAAATATCCCAAGGCTGATACTCCAGCACAAACAGTCCGCCGGGTCGCAGGCATCCGGCCAGGCGGGACAGGAATTCTTCGGCCACCTCGGGCTGGAATGAATGGAATTCCCCAAACCAAAAGGTGATGGCATCCACAGGTCCCAATTGGTCGGCCAGGTCGGCCGGCAGCTTGGTCAGGTCAGCGGAGAAAAAGGCGGTGTTCAGTTTCTCTTTTTGGGCCTGCTTCTCGGCCCAGGCCAAAGGGGCGGGTGCAAAATCGAAGCCAGTGGCCCGATGGCCTCGGCGGACCAATTCATGGCAATACAGCCCGGGCCCACAGCCGACATCCAGCACATGGGCGGATCCCTGGTGGCCGCTTTGATTCAGCTGGGCCAGCAGCCAATCCAGATGGCGACTAATCACCTCGGGGGCCCGGCTGGCCATGTGGGTGTCGGGGTCCAAGTGAACTGCCAACATACGCTCGCTGAAAGCCTGGTCGTGCCATGGCAGTTGCCCGGCATTCTGCCAAGGCAGAGGCGGGTGATCGGCGGCCAGGATATGCCGCAAGGCCTGAACATGGGTGGGATTGTCGTTCATGGGCGTGGCTGTCTCCGGTTGGGGGAGTTATCCTCATCCATGTGGATAACTTAAAAGGGCAAGCCCCCGAATGGGGGACTAACCCGGGCAATTGTCGGCTTTGCCCCTCAATTATCCCTGCGATGCCAATTCTTTTCCACCGGAAAGCGAAGTTTTCCCCGACTTCTCCCCAGCGTGGAGCCCGCTATCCCCGGACTTTTCCCCAGCTTATCCACAGGATTGTGGAAGGGGAGGAATCGGGCCATTATGCGTTCCGCCGCAGGCGTGGTAAATTGGGGAACTCATTACGAACCGCACCCGCCGCGCACAGAGGTATCGATTTGGAAGGCAAGACCCAGCCCACCGGCCCCGACAGTTTTGGACCTGCAGACAACAGCGACCCCGGTCCGATGGATCCTGGTCCGATGGAATCGAATCCCATGGAAGCAGGCGCGGCCAACGAACCGCCGGCACCGGAATACACCGCGGGGGCCGAAGGTTCGGGCCGGCGCTCGACGTTTGGCTACGACCGCCTGCCCCGTGACCGCCAACCGCCTTTCAGCGAAGAAGCCGAACAGGCGGTGCTGGGCGCGGCGATGATGGACAAAGAGGCCGTCGGTTTGGCAGCCGAAAAAATCCAGTACACCGATTTCTACCGCCGCGAACACCAGCTGGTTTTTCGGGCCATGGGCCTGCTCTATGAGAACGACCAGGCCATTGATCCGATCACCGTGGCTGACCTGCTCGAGCGCTCGGCCGAGACCTTTCTGGACAAGTTCGAATTCAAAAAAATGAAGGGCGTGAACCTGCTGGAGTTGGTGGGCGGGATGGATTTCCTGATCGACCTGGCCGGCATGATGGGCACTTCGGCCAACGTCTTGCACCACGCGGCCATCGTGCGTGAAAAATCCATGCTGCGCAATTTGATTTCCGTGTCGAGCAGCATCGCGACTGAAGCCCACGAAGCGGTTGACGAGGCGGCCCAGATTCTGGATCGGGCCCAGGGCAAAATTTACGACATCAGCGAAGACACCCGCAGCGATGGCTTTTCGTCGGTCGAGAACATCGTGCCGGGCACTTTCAAATCCATCGAAGAAGCGTTCCAGAACAACGACGATGTGACGGGCCTGCGCACGGGGTTTGCGGAAATGGATCGCAAAACCGGCGGCCTGCAGAAGTCTGATTTGATCGTCCTGGCGGCCCGCCCTTCCATGGGTAAAACCAGTTTTGCCCTGAACATGGCCTACAACGTAGCGGTGAACGAAAAAGTGGGCGTGGGCATTTTCAGTCTGGAAATGGCTCGTGAACAGCTGGTCATGCGTATGCTTGGCAGCAGTGGTTCGTTCAATCTGCATAACCTGCGCCGTGGCAAGCTGAGGGCCGAAGACTGGCCGCGCTTGACCCAGGCCTGCGAGAACCTGAGCCAGGCGCCGATCTACATCGATGACAACAGCGGCATCTCGGTGTTGGAGATGAAGTCCAAGGCGCGGCGGCTCAAACAACAGCACGGGCTGGGGCTGATCATCATCGATTACCTCCAGCTGATGACCGGCGGTGGGCGTCAGGAAAACCGTCAGCAGGAAATTTCGACCATCAGCCGGAACCTGAAAGGCATGGCCAAGGACCTCGACGTGCCGGTCATCGCCCTGAGCCAGTTGTCGCGTCAGGTCGAATCCCGGGCCGATCACAAACCGATGTTGAGTGATTTGCGCGAGTCGGGCGCCATCGAGCAGGATGCCGATGTGGTGATGTTCATTTTCCGGGAAGAAGTGTACAAGCCCGAGGATGAAAGCCTGCACAACATGAGCACGATCATCATCGGCAAGCAGCGTAATGGTCCGATCGGCCAGTTTGATTTGCACTTCCACAAGGAGTTCACCCGTTTTGGGGACCTCGCCCGTTGAGCCGCAGTTGCACCTGGTTGATCTGGACCAGAAGCTGCCCGGACAGCGCCGCTTTATCAGTTGTTGGGTGTCCGTAGCGCCGGAACTGGTTTTTATCGTGGACCCGGGGCCGCCGAGCACGGCCGACTATCTGGTCAGCGAGTTGGAACGGCTGGGCGTCGAGCGTCTGGACTACATCCTATTGACCCATGTGCATCTCGACCATGGTGGCTGCACGGCGCGCATTTTAGAGCGCTGGCCCGAGGCCCGGGTCGTGTGCCATGCCAAAGGACGGCCCCACCTGGTAGACCCAATCCGATTGTGGGCGGGCTCGCAACAGGTACTCGGGGAGAAGGCCGCGGCCTATGGCGAACCCGCGCCAGTGCCGGCGGCAAATTTGGCCGAATTTGAAGAAATTGAAGCTCTGGGCCTGCAAGTGGTGGACACCCCGGGGCACGCCGCTCACCATTTGGCCTTTGTGCACGACGAGCGCATTTTTCTGGGCGAGTGCGCCGGTACATTCTCAACCCTCGGCAAAGGGCCGCAGAGCGAAGAGTACTACCTGCGTCCGGCAACGCCGCCTCGGTTTTATCTGGAAACAGCCGAATCTTCCCTGGACAGGGTCCTGAGTCTGGAGCCTTTTCCCCGGCGACTATTATTTGCCCATCATGGGGAATTTTCCGGCGATACCCGGTGTTTGTTGCAGGCGGCCAAGGCCCAGTTGCGCACCTGGACCGAAACCGTGCGCGAAGTACGCGATTCATTGGCCGCTCTGCCCCACACCGAGCAACCGGCCGGCGAGGCCGAATTGATGGGGTTGTTTCGCGCGGCCTTGCGCCGGGCCGATCCCTGCTATGCCCGGGGTGATCAGCTGCCAGCGGACATTCAGGAGCGTGAACGGGATTTTTCCCGCCAAACGCTGCGGGGCATCCTGGGCTACCTGAAGGACAACTGATTTCCCCCTGATAGACTTCCGGGGTGAAGGGACTTATATTCTCCCGATCATGAGATCCATCATCGAAAGCCTAGGGCGGAACGTCCACAATGGTATGAGCAGCGCCGGTACAGGCGTATTGCTCCTGCGTGCGATCATGCTCTCGACGCGCCAGGCCTGGAAAATGCGCAACGAGATTCTCGAACAGATGCACGTGGTGCTGGTTGGTTCGATGCCGCTGGTGATCGTGACCTCGATCTTCGTCGGTGCCGTGACCGCGGTGCAGGCTGTCTATCAGATGCAAGCCTACGTGCCGATGAAATTCCTGGGCACGGTGATTTCCAAATCCGTCTTTATCGAATTGGGCCCGGTGCTGATGGCGCTGGTGGTGGGCAGCCGTTTGTGCGCCTTCTACGCCGCCGAGCTGGGCACCATGAAGGTAACCGAGCAGCTCGACGCCATGAGCATCATGGCCATCGACCCGGTCAGCTATCTGGCCATGCCCCGTTTTTGGGCCGCCGTGTTGATGATACCGGTGGTGACCATTTTCTGTGACGTGATCGCCATTGTCGGCGGCTACCTGGCGTCAGTGGTGACGTTGGACGTTTCCAGCGGGACCTTCATTGAAGGCCTGCAGATGTTCTACAAGCACACGGATCTTTTAGGCGGACTGATCAAAAGTGTCTTCTTTGGAGCAATCATTGCGTTGAGCGGGATCTACTTTGGCTTCAATACCAAAGGCGGTGCCGAAGGCGTGGGCCGCGCCACAATGACCGCTGTGGTTGGCAGTTGCCTGAGTGTCCTGGTGGCCGATTACCTGCTGGCCATTGTTCTGTTCCAGATCGTCTTCGAACAATAGGGGGAGTATGGGTCCGCAATACGACATTCCTCCGGCGCCGCGACAAACGGTCGACGACCCGCAGACGTTCAACGGCATCCTGGTCGAAGGCGTGTCCAAAAGTTTTGGCGTCAAAGATGTCCTCAAGGAAACCGATCTGCTGATCCACAAGGGTGAGACTTTGGTGATCATTGGCCGCAGCGGCGAAGGCAAGTCTGTGCTGCTGAAGCACATTGTCCGCCTGTTGGAGCCG
>JADGEP010000230.1:0-281 GCA_016744275.1 Candidatus Krumholzibacteriia bacterium
GTGATGGGTTGTACTGGTACCGCAATCCGTCCTGGGAGCGCCACACCATCGTGCCGGGCGGCGTGACGGGCTACAGCACCGACATGGCCGTTGGTGATGTGGACGGTGACGGCGATCCCGACGCCATCATCCCCAAAGGTTTTGACTACGGCCTCGAGACTTTCTGGTACGAAAACCCCGCCCCGAATGGCGACCCTGCGGTCGACCCCTGGTTCGAGCACACCGTTGGCGTGGCGGGCGCCCACGACGTGGAAGTCGGCGATGTGGACGGCGACGGCAGC
>JADGEP010000230.1:291-6366 GCA_016744275.1 Candidatus Krumholzibacteriia bacterium
CCTGGACCTGGCCGACCTCGACAACGACGGCGACCTGGACGCCGTTTTGGACGGCCGCTGGCGGCAGAACCCCGGGCCCATGGGCGATCCGGCCCTGGATTCCTGGCCGGAAAGAATCGTTGCCACGGGTTGGCCGACCAAGGCGCGGGTGCACGTGGCGGATATCGATGCCGACGGTATCAAGGATGTCATCCTGGCTGCCAGTGAGTCAGAGGGTGACCGCATCGCCTGGTACAGCGCGGCGGACCCAATCACCGGGCCCTGGGTCGAGCACGAAGTGATCGCGCGCATGGATTATGTCCACTCTCTTGAAGCGGCCGACCTGGACCTGGATGGAGATCTGGATATCGTCGCGGCGGAAATGGAACAATCGGCTGGCGATGACAAAGTCTCGGTCTTCCGCAACGAAGGCGGCGGACTGTCCTGGGCCGAAGAAATTGTCTCCACCACGGGGTCGCACAATATGGTGGTCGCTGACCTGGACGCCGACGGCGACATCGACCTCATGGGGGCGAACCACGGCCGACCCCCGGTCGAAATGTGGATCAACGAGTTGAATCCGGCTTCTGTACTCGACCTCAATGCCTGGGACCGGTACGTGCTCGATTCCCAAATGCCGTGGACGGCGCTTTTCCTCGAGCCGGTGCGCATTGATGGGGACAACTACGCCGATCTGGTCACCGGTGGTGCTTGGTACCGCAACCCGGGAGCGGCCAACGGTGCCTGGTTGCGCAACGAAATCGGTTTGCCATTGCGAAACATGGTGGCGGTGCACGATTTCGACGACGACGGGGATACCGACGTGTTGGGTGTGCAGACCGAATCGTACCAGCCCAACGGTGATTTCTCGTGGGCCCGCAATGACGGCGCCGGTGGTTTCACGGTCTTCTCCAACATCCAGGCCTCCGATGGCGAGTTTTTGCAGGGCACCTTGGTCACGTCTTTGCCAGATGACGGTCAGCTGGATGTCGTGCTTTCGTGGCAGGATGGTGTCAATACCCAGGTGTTGTCCGTGCCGACCGACCCGGCGACCGAAACCTGGACCTGGGACGTCATCGCCGACGCCACCCAGGGAGAAGCCCTGGCCGTTGGGGACATCGACCGCGATGGCGATTTGGACATTCTGCAGGGCACCCAATGGTTGCGCAACGACCTGGGCACGTGGACCAAGTTTGATCTTTTTCCGCCCTCGCTGGATGAGCCGGATCGCGTCTTCCTCGTCGATTTGAACCACGACGGCCGGCTCGATTCCCTGGTCGGATTTGGCCACGATCGGCCCTATGGATCCCTCGCCTGGTACGAGCAACCTGCGGTGGCCACCGACCTTTGGATCGAGCACGTCATCGGCAATCCCTACAATCCGCAGAGTGTCGATCTGGCTGACATGGACAAGGATGGCGACCTGGATCTCGTAGTTGGTGAGCACAACCGTTTGGATCCGGCCGCAGCGCGCCTGATGATCTACGAAAATGTCGATGGGCAGGGTCTTGGCTGGCGGGAACGCGTCTTGTTCACTGGCGACGAGCACCACGTTGGAGCACGCCTGCTGGATGTCGAAGGCGATGGCGACCTGGATGTCGCTTCCATCGGCTACACCCACAAGCGCCTGATGCTGTACGAAAACCGTTCCAGCACTTCAATTCCAACAGTGGTCCGGGATGATAGAACGATTATTCCGGCGGCCCGCCTGGTTCTGACTGCGCCCGTTCCCAACCCGTTCAATCCGGCGACCACGATCCGCTACGATCTGCCGCGCGCCCAAAAGGTGGAACTGGCGGTCTATGATGTGCGCGGCCGGCGGGTGGCGATATTGGTTGACGAAGAACAGACTGCTGGTCCGCATGAAGTGGTGTTTGCGCCGCGGGGGTTGGCCAGTGGCGTTTATTTGGCACACCTGAAAGCTGGCGCAGAAGTGCGCACCACCCGGATGCTTCTGTTGAAGTAGTTTCGCGTAGGTCATAGGGACAAAAAAAGAGCCCCATTTGGGGCTCTCTTTATATTCGATCGAATCGTCGTATTAGTCGCAGCCGTTGCATCCGCCGCTGCTGCAATCACTCTGTGCGCCGGGGGCGCCCAGGTTCAGCATGTATCCACGCCGGTGGCTTTCGTCGATGTAGTCGATGGTCAAGCCACCGCTCTGACGCACGACGTCCGTGGTCTGCGTATCCATGACGAATTTGATGCCGTTGTTTTCGACGATCGCGTCGTCGTCCTTTGGCTCATCCAGAGCCATGCCGATTGACGGCCCGCCTCAGCCAAATCCTTGGACGAAGAGACGCACGCCTTTGCCCTCGTGCTCGGCCCAGTCGAAACCACCAAAGGCGGTGCCGGCTGTTTCCGAGACGCTGATCAGGTCAACGTTGCTCACTTTGAACCATCCTTCATTTCTGCCACTTGGGAGCGGATTCAGTCCACTCACCAAAACATTGGTTTCGGTAAATATGGCAGGTTTTTCTCCGATTTCCAATTTCCTATCGTCCGAAACCTAAGAATCTGTAGAAAATGCGCAACTGTTTAGATATTAGCAGAGCCTATTTCTAGGGCTTTTTATCATAAACCAGCGTCAAATCCCGATATTTGTCACTTTGGGGCTGTCGGCGGCTCTCGGTCACGGTGATCTGGAAACCACTGTCGGAAAGGGAGTATCGCCGCGTGCGACTAACATCTCCCTGCCCGGATTTCCATTGCACAACCAGAGTTGAGGCCTCCCAGCGGGCTTCAGCCTGGGCTTCGCCGCGCTCGGTCCAGATACTCGTGGTGCGGCCGTCGGTGAAGAGCAGTCGGCTGATATCCAGGCCATTGGTGAGGTTCAATTCGATACCGTCGTGAAAAATTTCCAAGCGAGAGAGCTCTTCTTCCAGGCGTTTGATCCGGTCATGCTTCTGGCCAGATGGTTGCGCGAAGATCTCGTCACTTTTCATATTGCCGCCGCCTCGACCGCCACGGCCGCCGCCGCCCTTACCGCCCATGCCACCACCGCCACGACCACCACCACCCATGCCACCTCGGCCGCCACCAGGTCGGGCACCTTCAGTTCGGGCGGGTTGAAGAGAGTCGCTCAGCTTTTTGTTCAGCACCCAGGTGCCGGAGAAGTTGGGTGTGGTGGAATCCGCCGGGTCGCCGGCAACCGCCTGCCCGTTGGTTCCCAAGACCATCAAAACCACCAAAATTTGCAGCAACAGCACACGCATGAAAATTCTCCATTGACTGGGTAAGGATAAAAGTCGCGCCAGCCGGTGGTGGGGTTGGGGCCGGCCATCCTGGCGTCATTCGGGGTCGCCGGGAAACGCACATTCAGCCTGCCGGGCTGGCGCAACAGTTTGTACAAAGACCAAACGCTCGAGTTTCCCAAAACTATCGCAATAAAAAAACTCCCGCAGAGAGCGGGAGGTTTTTATCCGAATCAGAACATTCCAAACAGCGTTCTATTCAATCGGCGCGGCGTTCAGTTCGTCCAGAGTGCCGTACTCGCCGCCGGCCTCAGAGTAGTCCGTTTCCATATCCAGTCGTTGCTTGGCATCTTCCAGAATGGTGTACAGCACCGGCACGATGATCAGGGTGATCGCCGTTGCGAAAATCACGCCAAAACCGAGACTGGTGGCCATGGGCACCAGGAACTTGGCTTGCAGGCTCTTTTCCAAAAGCAATGGCAACAGACCGGCAAAAGTCGTCACCGAAGTGAGGATGATGGGCCGGAAGCGCCGCAATCCCGCCCCGATTACCGATTCGTAGAGGGACATCCCCGAGCGCCGGGCCCGGTTGATGAAGTCGATCATGATCAGCGAATCGTTCACCACCACACCTGTTAAGGCGACGATGCCAAAGGTGCTGATCAGCGTCAGGTCAATTCCCATCAGGATGTGACCCCAGATCGCGCCCACCAGTCCAAAGGGAATGGCAGACATGACCACCAAGGGCTGGGAGTAGGACTTGAACTGGACCGCCAGCAAGACGTAGATCACCAGCACCGCCAACATGAAGCCCTTCTGCAGGCTGCCCAGCGACTCGACCCGGTCCGCCTGCTCACCTTCCATGGTGTAGCGCAGCCCCGGATAGGTGGCCATGATTTCAGGCAGGATAGTTTCGCGCATCACGCCGTTGATCTCCTCGGCGTTGGTCACCGTTTGATCGATGTCGCCGGTCACCGAAACGACGCGGGTGCGGTCCGCCCGTTCCACGCTGGCGAATCCGCGGCCAATTTCAATCTCTGCCACACGACTGAAGGGCACTTCGTCACCGGCGGCGGTGCGGATCCGCATGGATTCGATGTCGCCCAATGAGCGCCGTTCCCCTTCCGGGTAACGCACCATGACTTTCACCTCGTCACGGCCCCGTTGGATGCGCATGACCTCGGCTCCGTAGAACCCGGAGCGCACCTGACGGGCCATGTCCGATAAGGTCAGGCCCAGAGTGCGCGCCTCGGGTTTGAGGCTCAGCTTCATCTCGATTTTGCCTTCACGGAAGCTGTCCGAGATATCTGTCACCCCATTGAACCCAGAGAGTTGACCCTTGAGCTCCTGGGCGGCAGCCACGAGGTCGTCCGGGTTGGGTGAGGACAACTGCACGTAGATGGGTTTGCCACCGCGGAAGAGGTTGGCCGAGAACGTCAGGGAAACCGCTCCGGTTACCGGGCCGCACAATTCGCGCCACCGTTTGGCCATTTCCGGGCTGGGAATATTGCGGTGTTCAGCTTTGAGCAACTCCGCATTCACTTCCACCAGGTGGGCTCCGCCGGCCCCGCCGCCTGTGGCCCGGCCAACTCCGCCGGACGAAAACGGCATCGAGCCGATGGATGTGGCCACGTGACGAATCACCGGGTCGGCATCGTCGGGTCGGCCGGCTTCAAATTCGCGGGCGACCTGGTCAAGAGATTCCTCAAGCCGGCGCACGGCTTTTTCGGCGTCTTCGACCGTGGTGCCCTGGGGCAGGGTGAGGGCGGCCACCAGATTGTCGGCATCAACCTTCGGCATGAAGGTGAATTTTACGTGCCCGCCAACGAAGAACCCCATGGTGATCAAAAGTGTGACCGTCGCCAGAGCCAGGACGATCGGCCGATGAGTGAGGGCCATTTTGAGGGTTCTCTGATAGGGGCCGTTGACCAGGTTCGCCAGGCCGTCTTCGATGCCCTTTTTGAACCGGCCGTAGGCGCCGGTATGGCTTTCTTCATCCTCGGCTGGCAAGGCTTTGATGGTGGACAGATGGGCGGGCAGAATCCACAGGGATTCAACCAGCGAAAAACCGAGAATCGCGATAACGACCACCGGGATGTTGTACATGAACTTGCCCATGGTTCCCTCGACGAAGGCCAGGGGCAGGAACGCCGCCACAGTCGTCATCACCGCAAGAGTTACGGGGTTGCCCACCTCAAGGGTGCCGAGGGTCGCGGCCTTCAGGGGGCTGTGCCTCCGTTCTCGCATGGCGAAGATGTTTTCGCCCACGACAATGGCATCATCAACCACAATGCCAAGCGAAACAATGAAGGCGAACATCGAGATCATGTTCAGTGAAACGCCAAACAGGGGAATGGCCCAGAAGGCGCCAAAAAAACTGATGGCAATGCCCAGACTCACCCACAGTGCCAGGCGGAACTGCAGGGTCAGCGCCAGGACCAGAAAGACGAGGGTCAGTCCCATCACGCCGTTTTTCAAAAGCAGATTCATACGGCTTTTGTAGATGTCCGAACGGTCGGCATAGTAGCTCAGTTCGATGCTTGGCGGCAGGCTCGACTGAGCGTCTTGGACATACTGTTTGACGACATTGGTGACCGTCAATACGCCTTGATCGCCGGTGCGGTAGACCTTGATGGTCGCGGCGGGCATGCCGTCCATCTTGAAGCCAAGGTCCACATCTTCGAAGCCATCCAGGACCGCGGCCACCCGGTTCAGAGGCACCTCGGTGCCATCCGGAGCGGTGATCACGACGATTTTACCAAATTCTTCGCCGGTGTAGCGTTGGCCCTGGGTGCGGACCAGGATTTCACCGGCATCGGTTTTGACGCTGCCACCGGGAAGGTCCAGGCTGTTGGCGCGCACCGCGGCGGCCACTTGATCGAGGGACAAGCCGTAGGCACGCAAT
>JADGEP010000231.1:0-3634 GCA_016744275.1 Candidatus Krumholzibacteriia bacterium
GGGCCAGGGATCGGACCATCAACTCGGGTTCAACCTCAAGGGGCGACAGCTCTTCATAGAAAGCCGGGATCGCCTCTGCCGGTTCAGGTTTCCGGACCACGGACTTGACGACGGCAAAGAGGATGATCTGGCCCAGGACGGCACTCAACAGAGCCGGCGGGTAGATCATGAATCCGATGGAATCAAAACCTGCTTCTCCACGGCGAAACGCAACGACAAGAGCGTAAACAAAAGCTCCGAAGCCCAGCGAGAACAGATAGACGATCACCACCAGGGCCTGCATCCACCCTGTCTTGTCCCAGCCGCGGTCGTGCAACAGATTCCGCATCCGGCTGCACAGATAAATGATCGCACCGATTTCCAGCATCGTCGCCCCCCTGATGAACCCAACTCCAACCCAACCCCAACCCAATCCCTGGCCAGCAACTGATGGCCACTAGTCTTTGATAACCACCAGTTTTTCGGGCGCCATGTCGGCCATGGTGTAGGGAATCCCACCAACGCCCAGGCCTGAAGTGCGGTGGCCCGCAAATGGCATCCAGTCGACACGGAACGCCGTGTGGTCATTGACCATCACCGCCGCGGCATCCAATTCGCGGGTCAGGCGCATGGCCCGGCTGGTATCGCGGGTGAAGACTGCCGCTTGAAACGAAACCGAAAGGGAATTGGCCAGCGCCACCGCCTCGGCTTCGTCGTCGTAGCCATAAACATTGACCACCGGACCAAAAACTTCTTCGGTGGAAACGCGCGCGCTGTGGGGCGGATCAACCAACAGTGTGGGCGCATAGAGGTAGTCATTCAGCCTTTGTCCACCCACGGCACATTCAGCCCCGGCGGCGATGGCTTCCTGCACCCAGGCCTCGACCCGATCGACTTCGCCGGTGCGAATCAGGGGGCCCACTTCAGTTTTGGCATCAGTGGGGTCGCCCACGACCAGCGCCGCCACTTGCTCTTTCAGGGCGGCCACCAACTTCTCTTTCAGGCTTGTGTGCACAAAGATCCTCTGCACCGAAACACACACTTGCCCCGCGTGGTAGTAGCCACCTTTGACCAACAGCGGCACCATGGTTTCCAGGTCCGCATCGGCCGCTACAATCACCGGCGCCACACCACCATGCTCCAGTGCGCAGCGGGTACCTGGGGCCAGCTTGCTGCGCAGACTCCACCCCACGCGGGCCGAACCAATGAATGTGAAGAAACCCACCCGCGGGTCGGTGACCAGCTTTTCCGCCACCGGGATTTCGCAATTGCAAGTCTGGCACCAAGGCGCCGGCAGGCCCGCCTGGTGCACCAATTCCACAAAGCGCATGCAACTCAAGGGCGTGGGTTCGGCGGGCTTGACGATCACGGGGCAACCGGTCGCAATCGCCGGCACAACCTGATGCACGATCAGATTCAGAGGATGATTAAAGGCGCTGACAGCCACCACCACCCCGATGGGTTTGCGGATCGTGAACGCCGTGCGCCCGGCCCCTGCGGCGGTCAGATCCATGGGGATCTGTTCGCCTTTCAATTGGCCCATTTCTTCGATGGCCAACTCGACCCCATTGATGGCCCGCAGGACTTCCACCCGCGCGTCGGTGAGCGGCTTGCCGCCCTCGCGGGCAATGAGCACGGCAAAGTCTTCCACCTCGGCCTGCATCAGTTGGATCAGTTTCTGCAGAATATCCCGGCGCTGATGAGGCGCCAGCCATTGGCCCTGATCCTGGTGTAATCTTGCTGCCGTGCCAAGCATCGCATCGACAGTGTCCCAATCCTGCAGCTCCAATTCCGCCATGAAGGCGCCATCGTAAGCTTGCGTTACAGCCAGGGTCTTTTTCTCGGACATGCTCTTGCTCCTCAGCTGGTTCAGATTCCGTTCACGCAGGATCAGATCAAACAAATCCGCGCCGCAAGTTCATCGATCAGGACACGCTTATTTTCCGAATAGTCCACCGGAACTTCCACCAGATGCACCCCGCCAGCGGTGAAACATTCCTCGAGCAGCCCCACCATCTCAGCCGTGGCTTCGACCCGGTGGCCGCTGGCGCCATAGCTGTTGGCGTAGGTGACGAAATCCGGATTGCCAAACTCCAGTCCCCAGTCGGCGAACTCTGATACGGCCTGCTTCCAGCGGATCATCCCGTAGGAATTGTCCCGCAAAACCACCACCACCAGATTCAGGCCCAGGCGCACCGCGGTTTCCATTTCCTGGCTGTTCATCATGAATCCGCCATCGCCACAGATGGCCATGACCCGGCGTTCGGGATACAACAAAGCCGCCATCATCGCCGAGGGCAAACCCGCGCCCATGGTGGCCAGGGCGTTGTCCAGCAGCACGGTATTGGGTTCCTCAGCGCGGTAGTTTCGGGCAAACCAAATTTTGTACATGCCGTTGTCCAAGGCGATGATACCATCGCTGGGCATCACTTTGCGCACATCAGCGACGATGCGTTGCGGAATCATCGGATAGGCGGAATTGTCGTTGCTTTCGACCATATGCTCCAGCACCATTTCCCGCATCCGGCGGAAATAGTCGAAGTCGTGGGTAGGCACCGGGTCCAGCAGTTCAGCCAGGCGTTGCACCGTGTCGGCCACATCGCCCACCAACTCGTACTGCGGAAAATACACCTCGTCCACTTCGGCCGACAGGAAGTTGATGTGAATCACTTCCTTGCCCCCGTTTTCCATGATGAAGGGTGGCTTTTCGACATCATCGTGGCCCACGTTGATCACCAAATCAGCCCGGTCGATGGCGCAGTGGAGGTAGTCGCCGGACGAAAGCGCGGCTGTGCCCATATAATGTTCGTGATAGCCACTGATCACTCCCTTGCCCATCTGGGTATTGAAAAATGGAATGCCCGTTTTTTCCACCAGGTGTTGCACGGGCTCAATGGTGCGTTTGCGGTTGGCCCCGGCGCCCACCAGAATCAAGGGCATCTTGGCTTGCCGGATGCGTTCGGCGACACGCTCCAGGGAGTTGTCCGAAACCAGGGGCCGGCAGGGCGGGTTGACAGGGAACAGATGCGCCTCGGGGGCGACTTCAGCTGCGATGTCCTCAGGCAACTCCAATAGCACTGCACCCGGCCGCTCTTCAGCCGCCAGGCGGAAGGCCTCGCGCACCAGGCCGGGAATCACATTGGGCCCTACGATCTGGCGCGAAAACTTGGTGATCGGCTTCATCAGCCCCACCACATCGACTATCTGAAACTTGCCCTGCTTGCTCTGCTTGATCGGCTTCTGACCCGTGATCATCACCATGGGCATGGCCCCGAGTTGAGCGTAGGCCGCCGGCGTGACAAAGT
The DNA here is from genome assembly GCA_016744275.1 of Candidatus Krumholzibacteriia bacterium. GTDB lineage: Bacteria > Krumholzibacteriota > Krumholzibacteriia > LZORAL124-64-63 > LZORAL124-64-63 > JAGRNP01. The sequence goes on from JADGEP010000231.1 coordinate 3,285, forward strand.
TGGTGGCGCCCGGGCCCAGGGTGGCCAGGCAAACGCCCGGCTTGCCCGTCAGGCGACCATAGGTTGCCGCCATGAACCCAGCACCCTGCTCGTGGCGTGTCAGGATCAGCGTGATCGTAGAAGTCCGCAGCGATTCCAACAGGTCCAGATTCTCTTCGCCCGGCACGCCAAAAATGAACTCCACGCCTTCGTTTTCCAGAGCCCTGACGAACAGGTCACTGGCCTTGATATTCTTCATCTCAGTCATCGGGCACTCCCGTCAGATTCCATCTATGTTCAGGGCCGACAAGTGGGCCGCGGACCGGCAGGTGCGCAACCCCGTCAGCGGGGACTCATCATTTGTACCAGAG
>JADGEP010000231.1:3644-6364 GCA_016744275.1 Candidatus Krumholzibacteriia bacterium
TCAATTCCGCCGCCACCCCATTGAGCCGCGACCCGGGACTTTCTCCAGCACACTTCATGTCAGCAAATGATGCTCTGGAGATTCCGGCAAGGGGCTTTGTGAAGAAGAGAAGGACTTCCGGATCCTTTTTCCGACCAGCTGTGCTAGTCTGAGCCAGTTTTTGTCCACATTCTTCGCCCGAAAGGACCCACAATTGTCCACCCCACTCATCTCTCCGGACCAAACCTGGGCCATCTGGGCCATTCTTTTTGGTGCGGCAGCCTTTGGTTTCCTGGCTGAGAAGACCCGCCTGGGCAGTAAGCTTTCGGGTGCGATCCTGACCATGGGCGCGACTTTTCTGCTATCGAACTTGGGCGTTTTACCGGCGGCAGAAGTGCCCGCCTATGATGTGGTGTGGGGATATCTGGTGCCGCTGGCCATTCCCCTGTTGCTGTTTCGGGCCGACCTGAAACGCATTTTGCGTGAGGCTGGCCCCACCTTGTTGGCGTTTTTTATCGGTGGCGTGGGCACGGTCATCGGCACGATCGTGGCGTTTAATGTGGTGCCCCTGGGAGCCGAAGGCTGGAAGTTGGCGGCCATCTTTTCGGCCACTTACATTGGCGGCAGCATGAACTACGCCGCTGCCGCTGAGGCGGTCAATCTGCCCCCCGGTGACTTATTGACGGCAGGGGTGGCGGCCGACAACCTCGTGATGGCCCTTTATTTCCTGGTGTTGTTTGCGTTGCCCGGCGTGGCGTTCTTGCGCTCGCGTTTTCCCGTGCGCCATCACGCCCTGGCCGAAGATTCAACTGAACTGGAAGCCAGCCGACAGGAAGCCGCCACCTTCCCACCAATGGGCACCGCTGCCTTGAGCCTCGCCATTTCCCTGGCCCTCTGCGCTGTCGGCTTTGCCGTCGCCGACCTGATCACCGCCAAGAGCGGCTGGGGTGGCAGCGGCATCCTGGTCGTCACGGCATTGACCGTGATCCTGGCGACTTCAATGCCCGGACGATTCCAGAAGCTGGCCGGTGCCGAAGTCATCGGCACATTTTTGATGCAGCTCTTTTTCGCCGTAATCGGCGCCAGCGCCAACGTCATGGTCGTGCTCAAGGTCGGGCCGGTGCTGTTCCTGTTTGCGGCCCTGATCCTGACCATTCACCTATTGGTCCTCTTGCTGGGCGGCTGGCTGTTCAAGCTCGACTTGAGCGAGTTGGTCATCGCCTCGAATGCCAACATGGGTGGCCCGACGACGGCCGCGGCCATGGCCGTGGCACGGCGGTGGCAGTCCCTGGTATTGCCCGCTATTCTGTGCGGAACCCTGGGCTATGCAGTGGCCACTTTTGTCGGCACGGCCTTGGGCAATTTGTTGAAGTAAAACACGAACAACTGAGAATCCGAACGGAGATGCGACCTTGAAGATCCTATTTGTGGCATTGGCTTTGGTTCTGATCATCGGTACGGGCATTGCCCTGTTCAGCCTGCGGGGCGCTCTGGCGACCGGCGTGCAGACTCCTGAGGGCACCAGTGAAGGCGCGCTGTGGAGCCAACAGACCCACACCCTGGCCGGAGAGGCCACCAGCCTCGAACCATGGCAGGGCCAGGTCGCATTGGTCGTCAATGTGGCCAGCAAGTGTGGATTGACTCCGCAATACGAAGGCCTTGAAGCCCTCTACCAGGAATTGCAGGGCGATGGTTTTGTCGTTCTCGGGTTCCCCAGCAACGACTTCATGGGCCAGGAGCCAGGCACGGCCGAGGAGATCCGCAGCTTCTGCGACACCAATTACCAGATCAGCTTTCCCCTCTTCGAAAAAATGCCCGTCAAAGGCGAGGGCAAAAGCGAACTCTACCAGTTCCTGACCGCCGGTGGATTGGAAGAGCCGACCTGGAATTTCACCAAATATCTCGTGGACCGTCAGGGCAAAGTCCTGGCTCGGTTTGCGCCGCGCACCACCCCCGACGATGAAGAGATGCGCGCTGCAATCCTGGCAGCCATCAGCCCCTGATTCCGGCCGCATCACAGCACTTCAGCATTGGCATCCGAGCAAAGAAATGACCCGATGGAAATCCTTTTCCATCGGGTCAAATCTGGCATTCCGTTGCCCTTGCCTTCGCTCCGTCGAATCCGACCAGCCGATTCGCATCAGCCTGTCATTTTCATCTGGGTCTATGGCTCGGTTATGGCAATCCTTTTACGAACATCCGGTCGTGCCACCACAGTTGTGGCACTTGTAACACGAACCGCTGCGCACCGTCGACGAGCCGCACTCAGGACACGGTGGGCTGTCCAGTTGCACCTTGACCGTGCTGGGCTCTGAGCCGTTTTCCATGGTGATGCGGCTGACGTTTTCACCGTTGGCCTGCATCGCCTTCTGCACCAATCCCGTCTCCTGGGAGATTTCCGGCGTGGCTTCCTGAGCGGCAGCTTGACCATCAGGCAGGGTGCCATCGGCTTCGCCAGCGTGCTCACCATATTTCAGGTCCATCCAGCGGAAGATGTAATCCATGACCGATTTGGCAATGGGGATCTCGGCGTTGCTGGTGAAACCGCTGGGCTCGAAACGAGCGTGGCTGAACTTGTTGATCAGCACCTTCAACGGCACGCCATACTGCAGCATGATCGAAACGCTGGTGGCGAAGCTGTCCATCAGACCGCTGACCACCGAGCCTTCCTTGGCCATGGAGATGAACATCTCGCCCGGCTTGCCATTGGGGTACTGGCCCACCGTCAGATAACCCTCGTG
>JADGEP010000232.1 GCA_016744275.1 Candidatus Krumholzibacteriia bacterium
GGAAGTCCCAGGGCCACACGGGCCTCTTCCTGCGTAAAAAGATGGCAGACCAGGGCTTTTAGTTCCTCCCCCATGGGGGGACCGATGAGCCACACCGAGCTGAAACGCCGGGCCAGTTTTTCCTGGTAGATATTGCGGTCCACGCCCTCGGGCATCATGTCGCCCACTTCGTGCAGATTCTTCACATAATCGCCGAGGCGTTCGCCGTCTTTCACCGCATTCATGAAAATCAAAGCCGAGGGCACGTCTGCCCGCGAGCCGCTCACTGACAACCGCGACACCACCCGGCGGCGGATCTTGCGCTCCAGTTGGTTGATCTTCTGATCCTGGGCGTAGACCTTGCCCTGGGGATCTTCGTTGGGGTCGCCGTTGATCAACACGCCGACGGTGAAATCGAACATACCGTGGCTTTTTTCGAGCATGGCGACAATCATGCCGACCAGTTCGTTGGACCAGTTGTCAGCCTTGAACACGTCCAGAATAGAACCGAAACCCATAACGTTCTCCAATCGCGTTTAGGCGCGTAACAGTTTGTCGAGCATTACAAAAACCAGGGGCATCACGAAAAAGATTCCCACCATGTACAGCAGTGCGTACACCCGCTTTTCGGCAGTCCTCTTGGCCAGGCCGGTGGCCAATCGAATGGGGATGCGGCGAACCGCGGCGATGGGATAGATGAGCACGATTCCCGAGATGTTGAACAACAGATGCACCACCGCGACGGTCACTGCCTGGGGCGAGCCCGTCATTGAGGCCAAAAGGGCGGTGACGGTGGTGCCGATGTTGGCGCCCATGGTGGCGGCAAAGGCCGATTCCAGGGGCACGATGCCGGCGCCGATCAAGGGCACCATCAGGCTGGTGGTGATCGAACTGCTCTGCACCGCAACAGTGAGCAACAGGCCCATCAACATGGCGGCCAGGCCGCTGCTGTTCAGCTTTTTGGTGAACGAGCCCTCAGCCTTGGTCAGTACCAGGCGCTTGAGAACCTTGGTCAGGTAGGTCAGGGCGAAGAAGATGCCGGCCAAGGCGATGACCACCATAACGACGGTGGCCCAGCCATCGGCCAGGCCCGCATCATCAGTCAGCCCGTGTTGGACTTTCTTGACCAGCGGTTTGACGACGGCCTTGACGGGGTTGGGATACTTGGTGCCTTCGGCGCCGACCAGTTGCAGGCTGATCCAAGTGGCGCTGTTTTCCAGATAGTGGGTGGCCTGTTCGATGGGAAAGAGAATGGCGATGGCCATGAGATTGAAAAAATCATGCATCGTGGCGCCGGCGAAGGCTCGTTGAAACTCGGTCCGGCGGTTCATCGAAGTCATGGCCACCAAAGTATTGGTGACGGTGGTGCCCATGTTGGCACCCATGATGATTGGGATGGCGCCTTGAACGGTGAGCGCCCCACCGGCGACCATGCCAACGACAATCGAAGTGCTGCTGGATGAACTCTGGATCAGAGAAGTGGCCAGCAAGCCGATCATTAGGCCAACCACCGGGTTGGAGGTGGTGGCGATGAGGTTCTTGCTGAATTCCTTGCCCACCAGCTTGAAGGCCGCGCCAAAGAGGCCGATGGAACACAGAAAGATGTAGAGTAAGCCCAGCAGTATGAGCACGTTGAGAACAATACCGAGAATTTTCTGCGGGGTTGGTGCCGACGGAGAGGGCTCGAACGTGGGAGACGTCGTGCGGTCGGTCATTTCACTCCTGGTCCGGATATCACAGGGATCCGGGCAAATCGGGGAGAGGGATTGGGTCCCGGGATCGGCCTTTTGCGCTCACGCGCCGCGCGCAGACTGCCCGGGTCGGCAATCGCGGCTAACTTACCGAGAGGGCAATTTCGAGTCAAGAATTTACAGTCCATTAACACAATCTTTACCTGCCGTCGACCAGGCCAAATTTGACCACAAATCTTTCGAAATGCCAAGCAGACCGCACGATTCCCGGGCGGCAGTTCTTGCCGCCCCGTGCAGGAAATGCGGCGGCCGGGATTCCCAGGTGCTCTGTGCTATGCGGCAACCCCATGAATGAGAGCGATTTCCATTTGTGCGGCATCACTTCCGCTCAGGCCTCGGAATTGCAAAGGGCCGCCTGGATGTCGGTCGCGAGGCGCGGGGGCTTTGCACCTTTGTCATCTTCCCGAATATTGGTTATCGTGGTGCCGTTCAAACACCCGCTACCACGTTCGAGGAGGAGGCCGACATGGCCATCTTGAAGGTTGCCCGTATGGGGCACCCCGTTTTGCGCCAGAAATGCGCGCCCATCGATCCCAAGACGATCACTGGTCCCGAAGTTCAGGGCCTGATCCGGAGCATGTTCCAGACGATGGTCGAGTACACCGGCGTGGGCCTGGCTGCACCTCAGGTGCACGAGCCGGTGCAGCTGGTCATTGCCGGCGGCGAGGCCGACGAAGACGGCCGCCCGACGTACCGCGTGCTGATCAATCCCAAGGTGACTGTCCTGGATGAGGACACGCGCCTGGGCATGTACGAAGGATGCCTGTCGGTGCCTGGCCTGCGGGGCTGGGTCGAACGACCCGCCGCGGTGAAGGTCGAGGCGTACAACGAAAAAGGCGCCCAGATCGAGTTCACTCTCGAGGGCTTCCCGGCCGTTGTGATCCAGCATGAGTGCGACCATCTCGAGGGCGTGCTGTATGTGGACCGCATGGAAGACATGACAAAATTCGCTTTCGAGTTGGAGGCCGACCGCTTTCACGAGCAGGAGTTGGGCGACGAAGAGGGCGAAGAAGAATACGAAGACGAAGAATAAGACGGCGGGCACCGGGGATGGGGCCGCAGCCGCGGACCACCCCGGATGTTATCCGGGTTCAGCCAAGGAGACACGAGATGTCGCACCTGAACCAGACCGTTGCCGCCTTCAATATTCGCCGTTACGACCAGGCTGCTCGCCAGGCCGCTGAAGGTTTGGCCATGGCCCAGGGCCGTGATGAGGCCTTCTGGATGGGTATTCTGGAAACCTGCGAAGGTTTTGCCCTGCTGCAGGCCAAGAAGATGCCCAAGGCCGAGCAAAAGCTGATCGGCGCCATGGAAAAGCTGCGCAATTTCGGCTTCCGCTACAACAACTTCGAAGTCACCGCCTCGCTGGCCGGCACCCGCCGCTGCGTCGAGGAAATCCGGCTGACGCGCCAACACCGAAGCAAGGTTTTTGACGTGAGCCTGCTGCCCCAGATGCGCTTGGCGGCCAAGGCGGACGATTAGGCTGCATCTGGCTGTATCTGGCCCGATTTGCCGCTCCTCTGACTTTCTGGAATCTCCAAACACCCCGGCTTCGGCTGGGGTGTTTGGTTGTTGACTGGTCTGAGATGGATCAGTCGGACGAGACATCGGGATCCTGCCAACGGGCGGATGGGCGGTTGTTTTCCTATCCTCTTTTCTTCACTTCTTCACTAAATATTCGCACCGCCGCCTCATCCGAAATGGAGCCCTGCCATGCTCAGCCGAATCTTGAGTCCCCTCACCGAACCGGTGTACGCCGCACTGCGCATCATCGTCGGCTTGCTGTTTGCCTTTCATGGTTTTCAAAAAGTCTTGGGCGTGTTGAGCGATTTTCAACCCGAAGTTGGGTCGCAATTGTGGATCGGCGGGATGATCGAATTGGTGTGCGGCCTGATGATCGCGGCGGGACTTTTCACCTCCTGGGCTGCCTTTCTTTCCAGCGGAACGATGGCCGTAGCCTACTCCCAGTTCCATTGGAAGTTCGCCTTTGATTCGAGCTTTTTCCCCGCCATCAACAAAGGTGAAGCGGCTGCCATCTACGCGTTCGTTTTTCTGTTTATTGCGTGCAAGGGTGCAGGGATTGCCAGTGTGGACCGGATGCGTTCTGGTGGTGTTGACCAAGCCAGTTGATACGATGGGGGCGATAAAATCGCGATTTGGATCGTGCCTAATGACATCGGAGTCTGTCTTTGGTATTTAGATTCTCCGTTTAATAACGGTCCTGTTGACGGTGAGGCTTACGGGGTCTTCGGCTGAAACCGCTTGAAATTGAAAGCCCAGCTTCGATGAGTTGTTTGGTACCTGGAATTCTTAGATTCACCGGTTTACCAGAATCCTGCAAAACGTTCCCGGATCCTGTCTCTGAGTTTTGGTTTTCCTGCATTTGTGAGTCGGCACGTGATGCAGGAACTGGAAAACTCTGCTTTCGAAATGCCCCGTAGACGGAGAAAGTTACGGTTGGTAAGTGGGGTGAGGACGCCATGCACCTATGATGCCTATCCCCAAGTGGAGGTCGTGGTGGGGGCCATCGTGCACGACAGGACGGCCCGGCTGCTGCCGGCCGTCCTGCCGCGCGTGGCGGTCTGATTCCATTGGCCGCCTGCTTCAGGCGCCTGCCACCTCCGCCTTGTATACGTCGAAGTCGACATCCGTAGTCTCGAAGCACTTGACCGTGAATCCGATCGACAGCATCCCGATGACCTGGAAGTAGAGGCTGATCAGCACGGCGTTGAGGTGCGCCAGACGGTAGATGTCATCGGCGGCCTGTGTCACCAGGAACACACTGAGGGCCATGCTGATGTAGCAGAGCGAGCGCAGGACGATGCGGGTCTGGCGCGAGCGGTCGGCGTGGGTCTGATGGGGATTCAGCTTGCGCCCGTGGAGGTTCCAGGCCCCGGCGGCGACCAGGAGCAGGTTGGTCCCCGCCATGGTCAGGGTTCTTTGCACCGTATCGTGGCCCCAGGATATGACCCAGTCGTGGGCGTACAGGTCGAACACCACGCAGCCGACGAAGAAGGTGGCGGCCGCTGCCAGCAAACCCGGCGAGACGAAATCGACCAGGCGCCGGGGGCGCAGTTCCGCCTTGCGGGTGGTGCGGGTGTTGAGCTGCCGCATGAGGCGGAATTGCCGGAACTCGGATACCTCCAGCAGCATGAACGGAAGGAACTGGACCATGCCGTACCCGGCCGGCCAGGCCTCGGAGATGAAGCCGTCGGCGGCAAATGTGCCGTGGTCGACGACGAAGATCATCAGCAGCATGATCACGAATCCGAGTCCGGCGACGGCCAGATAGGCCAGCTGAAAGACGAACCGGCTCACGGCGTACTTCTCCGCCGGATCGGGGTAGAGCTTGGGGTAGTCGGCCGGCGGGTAGGTCTCGCGCACGTGCTGCATCCGGGCGAGGATCCGCCGGGGGAGCACGATCGACAAGAGCAGGATCTGGCTGGCAAACACGATATAGAAAAGGATCTGGTCCCAGGTCATTTGTCTAGACTCCCTGTTGGTGGCGGTCGGCCATCACGGTGTTGAAAGCGATCCGGATTTCGGAGTCCGTGGCGCCTGCGCCCCGCAGTTCCCCGACCGTTGTGGTCAGTTTCGCCGCGGCTATGGCGCCGAGGTCGACGCCGCAGTTCTGCTCGGCATCCGGATGGATGAACGTGCCGCGATAGCCCTTGGTCTGGATGACGGCATCCCGCTCAAGCAGGCGGTAGGCCTTCGCGACGGTCTTGTGGTTGAGTTCGAGGTCCCCGGCCAGCTGGCGGATCGAGGGCAGGGCGTCCCCGGGTTTCAGGGATCGGTCCTGCACCGCCTTCTTCACCTGCGCAATCAGCTGGGCGAAAAGGGGCTCGGTTCCTTCGATGTCGATGATGATCTCCAAGGCGCTCTCCTTGCGCTCGGGTGAACCAGTTGTACCAGTCGGACACATGGTACAACGGGGTCATGTATTTGTCAAGGGGCATCAGCGTGTTGGTCGGGGCCGGGCTGTGTCGGGAGATGGCCCCGGCGACCTGCGACAAGTGGAAGTTCGGCCCGGAGGGCGGCCGCGATGACTGTCCGAAGATAGACCAGTCGGTGGGCACGACGGATGATCCCTGGGAATAAACCTCGCAGTGAGACGAATGAGCGACTGGAGGCCGCGCTGAGCGGGCGTCGGCGAAAGATTGCGGCAGCTTCGGTAGCTTCAAGTCCATGTTTCACTAGAGGCTGACTTTCAGTCTCATTCACTAAGAGCATCTTACCCGAGGGCCCTGATTTTCGCCTAGAAACAGATGAAGCCGTGGCCATTGACCAGCCCCACCTCGCCCCAAACTGGCGAATACCCGCTTTGCGCAATAACTTTGGACCAGTTCAAAACTCCGGCCGGACAATCCGTCCACCGGATTCACGATATATAAGGGAATGACGCCACCATGCTGCCTGTTTCTCACCCCTTGGCCCCGATTGCGGCCAAGGTTGCCGCCGGCCAACGTCTCGACGAAAACGACGGCCTCATGTTGGCCGCTTCCAACGACCTGCCGGCCCTTGGCCTGTTGGCCCACCACGTGCGCACCGAAATGCACGGCGATGGTGTTTACTACAACATCAACCGGCACTTGAACCCGACCAACGT
>JADGEP010000233.1:0-4805 GCA_016744275.1 Candidatus Krumholzibacteriia bacterium
CCCTTGGCTGGCGCGGGTCCCGGCGCTGAGTGAAGCCTATCCCGATTTTTTTCTGACCATCATCGGGGTCATGGTTTTCGTACTGCTGATCACCCTGGTGGGGTTGTTCACCCGCAACCTGATCGGCATGGCTTTTTTCCGTCTTTTGGAACGGTTCTTCAAACAGATTCCCGTGGTCAAGAGTTTGTTCTCGGCAGTGCAGCAGATCGCCAGCGTATTTCTGCAGGACCAGCGCAAGGCCTTTCAGAAAGTCGTGGTTTTTGCCTATCCACGTCAGGGGTTGTATTCGCTGGGCTTTGTGACCCGTGATGAAGTGGGCGATGAAATGGTCACTGTGTTTTTACCGACGGCGCCCAATCCGACGTCGGGCTATATGTTGCTGGTGCCGCGAGTGGATGTGCGGCAGGTCGATATTCCCATCGAGGAGGCGATCAAGCTGATCGTTTCGGGAGGCTCGATCATGACCGAAAACCAGGCCCAGCTGATCGAAGCTGAAACCGTGGCCTGCCAGATCTCACCCAAAGATTCGACAGGGGGTGCCTGATGACCGAAGATTTTGAAAAAATGCGGGATGCCATCGACAGCGAAAAGCTTGATGAGAGAGTCCTGGATCCTGGCAATCTTGATGCCGAACATCACGCCCTCGAGTTGAAATTCCGGCAATACCTGAACGCCGGCGATACCGAGCGGGTCCGTGAATTGGCTCTGGATCTGTCGCCCGGTGATTTGTCGGAAGTTTTGCGTCCCTTGAGTGTGGAGCAGACGACCCGGATCCTGAAATTGCTGCCAGCCGACGAATTGGCCGAAGTGCTCGCCGAAATCGACAACCGCAGCCTGAGCGTCTTGTTTGAATTGTTGGACGTGGCTGAAATTGCGGACCTCATCGAAGAGATGCCTTCTGATGACGGCGCTGATGTCATTGCTGAGCTGGATCAGGAGCAGGCCGCCGAAGTTTTGGCCGCCATGGAAGAAGAAGAGCGCTCCGAGGTTGCCGAACTGCTGCAATATGCCCCCGAGACCGCCGGTGGTCTCATGGGCAAGGAGTACACGACCTGTACCGAAGATCAGACCGCAGCCGAAGCGGTAACGACCTTGCGGGGACTTGAAGAAGGCGATCTGGAAGAGACACATTTTGTCTATGTGGTGGATAGCCGCGGCCGCCTGACAGGGCGGGTGCCGTTGTACCGCCTGGTGATCTCCGGTTCCGACCAACCGGTGCGCGAATTGATGGAAGCCGACCCGCTCTATGTTGAAGTGGATCTCGATCAGGAAGAAGTGGCGGGATTTGCCCGCATGCATGACCTGATTTCGGTACCCGTGGTTGACCACCAAATGCGCCTCGTGGGGCGCATCACCGCCGATGACGTTCTGGACGTCATGGAGGAGGAGGCCACCGAGGATATCTCGCATCTGGCCGGTGTGAGTGTGGCTGAATTTGGCGAGCACAGTTCTTTTCGCGTGGCCCGCTCCCGCTTGCCTTGGTTGTTTGGCGCCCTGTTGGGACAGCTGGGCGCCGTGGCGGTGCTGAATCATTTTGAAGCCAGCCTGGAGGCCCGGGTCACTCTGGTGATTTACATTCCGATGATTATGGCCATGGCCGGCAACATCGGGATTCAGAATTCGTCGGTGGTGGTGCGCGGGTTGGCCACTGGTGAAATTGATTTTTTCCATCTGGGGCGCCACTTGCTGCGTGAGCTGGGAACCGCCTGCATGGTGGGCATCTCCATCGCCTTGGCGATGGCTGCCCTGTCGCTGGCCTTCAGTGGCGATCCTTCGATCTCTTTGGTTTTGGGTCTGACAATGCTGCTGGTGGTGCTCTTTGCGGCGCTGGCTGGCGCAGGCATTCCGCTGATGTTGCACCGTTTTGGGGTGGATCCGGCGGTGGCTACGGGCCCGTTCATCACCACGGCCAACGATGTGGTGAGCATGCTGATCTATGTGGGGTTGGCGACCCGGATGCTGAACCTCGGCGCGGACGGTTGAGATGGGAGTATTGCCTCAACCTTCGGCCAGCAGTGAAAGCCTGGTGCTGCGCATTTGGCCCTGCGGCGAAACGAGTGTCATTGCCTCCTTGCTCACGCAAGACCACGGCTATGTGAAAGTGATCGCCAAGGCAGCCCGACGCCCCAACTCCCGCTTGCGGGCCTTGGTGGAGCCGGGGCGGTTGGTATCCGCGGAATTCAGCCTGGATCCCAGCCGCGAATTGCAATATCTGCGTGGCGGTTCCGTGGAAAAAGACCCTCTGGGGCCGGGCAGCACCCTGGAAGACAGCGCTTTTCTGCAAGGAGCCCTGGAGTTGGTCGATCGGTGCCGTCCCCATGGTGGAGGCTCGGACGATCAGGACGATCACGACCCCACCGCCGAGCTCTTTGCGATTTGCGACGCCTTCATCAGGGTGTTATCCTCGCGGTCTTGTCCCCATCCGGATCTGGCATTTTTTGTCTTCGAGTGGGAGCTGCTGGTCAGTCACGGCATGGCCCCGGAAGTGGCCGGTTGCACCGCCTGTGGCCTGCCACCGGCTGAAGTTTCGGAACTGACCATGTGGTTCAGCCCCGCCGAGGGTGGGCTCATTTGTGGCGACTGTTCCCGTGGCGACGGTGTCAGCAGCGGCAAGCCTCTGAGCCTGGACGCCTTGCAAATATTTGAAAGCATGGCCGAACGCCAGCTTGATCTGGCCGATGACATTCCTTTTGAACGCCCCCTGCGGCGGGAAATCGGAGCGCATCTGCACAACTTCCTGGGCTATCATCTGCCCGGATATCGCCTGCCCGCAGCTTTGGAATTGCTGCGCGCCCGAAAGGACCCCAATCGATGATGGAATACCAGCAGATGATTGCCAACCTCCAGCAATTCTGGAGCGACTATGGCTGCGTCATCGTTCAGCCCTACAACAGCGAAGTGGGGGCGGGCACGTTCAATCCCAGCACTTTCCTGCGGGCCTTGGGGCCCGAGCCCTGGAATGTGGCCTATGTGGAGCCCAGCAAGCGGCCCAAAGATGGGCGTTATTTGGAAAATCCCAATCGAGTGCATCAGTTCTTTCAGTATCAGGTCATCCTGAAACCCAATCCGGGCAATAGCCAGGAGTTGTACCTGCAGTCCCTCGGCGCATTGGGCATCAAGGCTGAAGAGCACGACATCCGGTTTGTGGAAGACGACTGGGAGTCGCCAACTCTGGGTGCAGCCGGACTGGGCTGGGAGGTGTGGCTGGACGGCATGGAAGTGTCCCAGTTCACCTATTTTCAGCAGGTGGGCGGTGTGCGCTGCAAACCGGTGGCGGTTGAGCTGACCTATGGTTTGTTGCGCCTGTGCATGTTTGTCCAACAGGTTGACCACGTGAAAGACATCCTGTGGGGTGGTGGCCTGACCTGGGGCGACGTCATGGGGCAATTCGAGCGTGAGTACAGCGCTTTCAACTTCGAACACGCCGACGTGAATATGTATCGCCGTCACTTTGATGATAAAGAAGCCGAGGCCCAGGCACTGCTGGACGCTGGCCTGGTCTTTCCCGGTTACGATGCGGTGATCAAATGCAGTCACATCTTTAATGTGCTGGAGGCCCGCGGGGCCATTTCCGTCACCGAGCGCACCGGGTACATCGCCCGGGTGCGCAATTTGTCTCGATTGACGGCCACCAGTTATGTCAAAAGCCGGGAAGATCTCGGTTTTCCCCTGCTCAAGGAGAACGCAGCAGAATGAGCACGGATCTGAAAGCAACCGACCAGCCGACCGCTTCCCAGCTGCCTTTTTTGCTGGAAATCGGCAGCGAAGAGATTCCAGCGCGGTTCATTCCCGCGGCCTTGAAGGATTTTGAACGCCTGTTTCGGGCTGAGCTGGACAAAGCCCACCTGCAAGCCACCGGCGTGCGGATGATGGCGACCCCGCGCCGCTTGGCCCTTTTGGCCGAAGGTTTGGACGTGCGTCAGCCGGATCGCGATCTGGAAATCAAGGGGCCACCGGCCAAGGTGGCTTTTGATGCTGATGGTAACCCAACCCCGGCGGCTTTGGGTTTTGCAAAGAAGGCCGGCATCGCTTTGGAGGACTGCCAAAGAGGGCAGGACAAGCGCGGTGAATTTCTGCTGGCCAAGGTCACCGAGACTGGCCGAGCGGCCGCCGAAGTTCTGGGTGAGATCATCCCCAAGGTTCTTTTGGGAGTGCCCTTCCGCAAAACCATGCGCTGGGGAAACCACGATCTGGAATATCCGCGACCGTTGCAGTGGATTCTGGCTTTGTTGGGCGAAGATGTTGTGCCGGCGCAGGTTGACTATATGGAATCTGGCCGCAGTACCCGTGGCCATCGCACCCTCTCGGGTGATAAGACCGTCGACATCGCCCACCCCAGTGACTACGAATCGGCGTTATTGGAGATCGGCGTGGTGGTGGACCACAGCGAGCGCCGGCGCCAGATAACGGCCGGATTGAAGGCTGAATTGGCCAGTTACAATGAGTCAGCCCGCTTGCTGGAGGATGAAGACCTGCTGACGGAAGTGGTGTTCCTGTGTGAGCATCCGACCCCTTTTCTAGGCTCATACAGTGCCGAATATTCGGTACTGCCGGCTGAATTGATCACCACAGCCTTGAAGGCCCACCAGCGCTATTTTTCGGTGGGCGAAGAGGGCGCAGATGGCCTATTGCCCCGTTTTGCAGCCGTACGAGACGGCGGTGTGGAGCATCTGGCAAATGTGGTGCGGGGCAACGAACGGGTGCTGCACGCACGCTTGGCAGACGCCCTGTTTTATTGGGACTTTGATCTGAAAAAGACGCCGGATGAGCGCACAGCCATGCTTGATACAGTGACCTGGATGGAA
>JADGEP010000233.1:4815-6309 GCA_016744275.1 Candidatus Krumholzibacteriia bacterium
GTATTGGACAAAACCCATCGGATTCAGGCCCTGGCGGCCTGGTTGTGGGACAACGGGATGGGTGCAGGCGGTGCCCTGCCGGATGATTTGCAGCGGGCCGCTGAGATTTGCAAAAGCGACCTGGTGAGTGAAATGATCAAGGACGGCAAGGAATTCACCAAATTGGAAGGGTTTATTGGCGCCCGCTATGCTGCCTTGGCCGGGGAAAATGAGGTGGTCTGCAGAACTATTGAGCGCCATCACTTTCCACGCAGCGCCACCGGCGAGTTGCCGGGAGATCGGTACTCAGAAGTGCTTTCGGTGGCTGATCGCCTGGACAATATCGCCGGTTGCTGGTTGGCGGGATTTGTGCCCACCGGGGCCAAGGATCCCTATGCCTTGCGGCGGCATGTTCTGGCTGTTCTGCGCATTTTGCTGGGGGCAGACCTGAGAGTTGACCTGGAAGCGGCGTTAAATCAGGCGCTCAAGGGAGTGGCTGGATTCAGCGAAAAGAAAGACTTGGCCGAGACCGGCAAGGAAGTTGCGGAGTTTGCCAAAACTCGCCTGGGTGGATATTTGGCGGATAATCTTAAATCGAATCCTGAAGTGGTGCGGGCTGTTCTGCCGGCCCGTTGGCGGGATGCGGTGGATGCCCTGGCCTGGGTAGAGGCTCTGGATGGTTATCGGGAACAGGCGGATTTCCAGCTTCTGGCCACCGGCTTTAAGCGCTGCCGGAATATCCTGAAAGGCGGAATATTGCCGGTAGAGGGTCTGCCTGATTGCAAAAAACGCTGGCTGGATGGTGGCGTGGGGGCTCAGGGCGAGGCTTTTGCGGGCCTGCCTGAAGCCTTGGAGCAGGAATTATTGACCAAGGTGGCTGGTGTCGTACCTGATTTGGTGTCTGCAGAAAAGTCCCGGGATTATCACAAAGTATTCGCTATTCTTTCGGGGTTGGGGCCCGCCATAGATGCCTTCTTTGACGGCGTACGGGTCAATGCAGAGGAAAAAGACCTCAAATTGCTCAGGCACGCGTTCTTGCGGGAAATCCATGGACTATTTGCACAATACGCCGATTTCGCGGCCGTGGCCGCTGGCGATCAATAGGAGTAATACAGCCTCGAATCACTGCTCAAGCCCTGTTGGCCCGCGACTCCGGTCGCGGGCCATTGTTCTCACCAAATTGTGTTTTTTTAACAAATACTATTGACGCACTACCCGGTTTGGGGTAGAGTGATCCAGCGACTCACAGACAAAAGTTCCCATCCCTTAGAGGTGCGCTGTCTCTCTTGATTTCCACTCTCAATTCAGTTTCGATCACTTGACACCTTGTTCACTCGTCATCTTGGGTCTGCATCTTTGAAGGAGGTCTCGCTAAATTGCGCACAGATTCGTCTGTGTGCGACAGTCGAGGGAACCCTTTTGTCGCCCGTATTGTGCATGATGAAGCCTGAATTACTTCAAGACTGCACAGCAATCGTTCGCCTGACCATGTGTCGACTTTATGTCGATGATGGG
>JADGEP010000234.1:0-3729 GCA_016744275.1 Candidatus Krumholzibacteriia bacterium
TCCACTTTGCCATCAACAATCTTGTTGATGATCGCCTCGGGCTTGTTCTGCTCTTTCATCTGCTCGCGGTAGATCTCCTTCTCCTTCTCGATGAGCGTGGAGTCGACCTCTTCGCGGGTCACAGCGATGGGGCTGGCCGCGGCAATATGCATCGCCACGTTGCGGACAAACTCCTGGAAGTCGTCCGTGCGGGCCACAAAGTCGGTTTCGCAAGCCACTTCAATCAGTACGCCGACTTTGCCGCCGCCGTGAATGTAGCTGCTCACCAGGCCTTCGCTCGTGGCGCGGCCTTCCTTCTTGGAAGCCGAAGCAATGCCCTTGGTCCGCAAGTAATCCATGGCTTTATCCATGTCGCCGCCACACTCGGTGAGGGCCTTCTTGCAGTCCATCATCCCGGCCCCGCTGGTGTCGCGCAGTTCCTTGACCATTTTTGCGGTGATACTCATGATTCCTCCAGATTCCGCCCCGGCTCTGGCCGTGGGTCGGAAAATTGCCCGAGGTCATCGGGGCTTGTGGTGCATCAACGGGGCCCATCCCGTCGGGGACGGGCCCGTGAGGAAATATTCCAACAGCCAGCAATTGCCTGGCTTATTCGGAAGGCTTGGCTTCGGTCTTGACCTTGCTGTCTTCACCGTCAAGGCTGGCGCTGGCAGCAGCCGCTTCAGCCTTGGGGGCAGCCATGTCGACCTTGGCGGCGGGCTTGTCCTTGGACGCGCCTGCATCTCGGCCTTCGTTGCGGGTGTTCCGACCCTCTTCGATGGCACTGGCCACCGTGCGGGTGAACAGGGTGATGGCGCGGATCGCATCATCATTGCCCGGGATCGGGTAACGCACCAGTGTGGGATCGCAATTGGTATCGACAATGCCGATCACCGGAATGCCCAGGTTGCTGGCTTCGCGTACGGCGGTTTCTTCTTCCGCGGTATCGACGATGAACACGGCATCAGGCACGCCCTTCATCTTGCGGATACCACCGAGGTTGTTGTTCAATTTCTCGAATTTGCGAGTCAGATCGAGCTGCTCTTTCTTCGAGAAATTCTCCATGCGGCCATCATTCATGATCGCTTCGATCTCGTCGAGCTTCTGCACGCTCTTGTAGATGGTCTGGTGGTTGGTGAGCATGCCGCCGAGCCAACGCTCGGTCACATAGGGCATGTCAACCTTGTTGGCCATTTCGCGAATCGCGACTTTGGCCTGCTTCTTCGTTCCCACGAAGAGCACGGTGCCGCCTTTGGCCGAGATGACCTTCAGGAATGCACAGGCCTCATTCAGGGCCTTCAGGGTGCGTTGCAAATCGATGATGTAGATGCCACCCCGGGCGATGAAGATGTACGGCTTCATCTTGGGGTTCCATTTGCGGGTCTGGTGTCCGAAGTGGACGCCAGCTTCAAGCAGTTCTTTCAGACCAACGTTGGCCATGGTTTTCTCCATTCAAAACAGGTTGAGCCTCCCCGACCTTCAGCGGATGGGAAAAACACCACAGATGCTGGTGCCACCAATTCCCCTCCTCCGGCCGGGTGTGTATTTGGGCCGCGCCGCCTAAGCAGCACGACTCCATTTGTAGGTCCGGGTCTGAGCCCGGCATCTCCGAGCAGTAGGCAGGCAGGATCTCCTGATCCCGAAAGACCAGGAGATCGTCGCCGAAATCCTAACGCTTCGAGAACTGGAACCGCTTACGCGCGCCCGGTTGTCCATACTTCTTACGCTCCACCATACGGGAGTCGCGAGTCAGGAAACCTTTTTTGCGCAGGGGCTTGCGGTACTCTTCGCTGGCCACGACCAGTGCCCGGGCCAAACCGTGACGCAGGGCGCCCGACTGGCCGGTGATGCCGCCACCCTTGACCGTGCACCAGATGTCGAAGTCGCCTTCAACACCCAAGGTGGTCAGGGGCATGAGGGCCTGCTCGCGCACGGCCTCTCCGAAGTACTCGTCAACCTGCCGGTTGTTGATCTTGATCTGACCCGTTCCCTGAGTCAACCAGACCCGGGCAACGGAGGTCTTGCGGCGACCTGTGGCGTAATACCGTTCTTCCAACTTGTGATCCTCCAGCTAGCAGTCAATGGGTGCTTGCGGTGCCTCAGGCGCCGAAGCCATTCGCCAATTCAATTCTGTTCGACCAGTCTACAGCTCAACCACTTTGGGCTGCTGCGGACCGTGGGGATGCTCCGCACCCGCATACACACGCAGATTTTTCAACTGCGCGCGTCCGAGCTTCGTCTTGGGCAGCATGCCCTTGACTGCTCGCATGATCACTTCTTCAGGCCGATTTTCCATGAGTTTGCTCATGGGCATCACCCGCTGGCCACCCATGTAGCCGGTGTGACGCAAATACACTTTTTTCTCACGCTTCTGGCCAGTCAGCTTGATCTTGGCCGCGTTCAGCACGATCACGTTGTCGCCCATGTCCATGTGGGCCGTGAAGGTTGGCTTGTGTTTGCCGCGCAAGAAAATAGCCACCTGGGTCGCCAAACGGCCGAGAACGACGTCGTCGCCGTCAATGAGCAGCCAGTCTTTGGCGATTTCATCCAGTTTGATGCTGTAGGTCTTCAAAGGAATTCTCCTCAAAAAGCCGGGTTTTGGCCGGCTTCACCCTTGCCTTGTCATGCAGAATACTGGCGAACAAACAAGAGGCGCAAAACGGCGCACTCGCGCCGGCCCCTCGTTGGAGTCCTCGTCCACAGGATCTTAAATCTTTCTACTGCAATATGTTGGCGCAAATCGTCCACAGACTTGCGGGAACAGAATGAACGCCTCAGGCCGATAAAATCGGGAAAACCGGACCCGCTCGTTCAATGCAGGATGGGTAAGCTAGCAAACGGACCGGCCTTTGTCAAGGAACCCAAAGTGCCAATTATCCCCGTCAAAGCCCGCCTCAACAGGGGTTTTACGCCTATTTTCCCGGTCGCGCCAGAACCGGCGCCAGGCTCTTGTCGAAGGGCGGCCGCAAGACGCCATGCTCCGTGATAAAAGCCGTGATCAGCTCAGCCGGAGTCACATCAAAAGCCGGATTCCAGGCCTTGGCCCCCACGGCGGTGGTGCGCTCGCTCCGCCAGCAGTGCACTTCTTCCGGATCACGCTCTTCGATTTCAATGCCCTGCCCATTGGCCGTGTCCGGATCAAAGGTCGACGCCGGTGCCGCAATGTAAAAAGGCACGTCGTGTCGGTGGGCCAACACAGCCAAGGGATAAGTGCCGATCTTATTGGCGGCGTCACCATTGGCAGCCACCCGGTCCGAACCCGTGATCACCGCGTCCACCTTGCCCTGTTGCAAGACGGTCGCGGCGGCCGAATCGCACAACACCGTCACCTCGATGCCTTGGTCGACCAACTCCCAGGCCGTCAAGCGCGCGCCCTGCAACAAGGGCCGCGTTTCGTCAGCAAAAACGTGCAGGGTTTTGCCCGCCTCTTTCGCGGCATAGATGACACCGATGGCCGTGCCATAACCGCCGGTCGCCAGGCCGCCGGCATTGCAATGGGTCAGTACGTTGGCGTAATCCGGCAACAGCGCCGCACCGGCCTCACCCATGGCCCGACACATGGAGACATCTTCTTCACGCACCGCTTTCGCCTCGGCCAACAAGGCGCCGCCAATGGCATCAACCGCAGCCCCACCGGCTATCATTTCTGCGGCCAGGGCTCCACTGCGATTGAGGGCCCAAAACAGATTCACCGCCGTGGGTCGGGTGGCCGCCAGGTCGGCCCGATGGCGCTGGAATACCGGCCAGATA
>JADGEP010000234.1:3763-6301 GCA_016744275.1 Candidatus Krumholzibacteriia bacterium
TGTCACGGCAACGGCGGTACTGCAACTGGTCCGGCAATAAAGTTTGGTCGATCAACACCACTTCGCCATTTTCCCAGGCAACTACCGGAAACGGGAAGGGCAAACCAGGCTTGGTCACTGTCGAATTCATCATCTCAGATTCTCTTTCAGGCAGAAGGATTCAACACCTGGCGCAACATGGCACCCAACCGGGCCAGAGGCAGCCCCATGACATTAAAATAGCAGCCCCGGACACCACGAACCATCAGGGCACCATAACCCTGGATGCCATAGGCACCAGCCTTGTCCATCGGTTCGCCCGTGCGCACATAACGGGCAATGTCTTCAGCATTCAGCGGCAGAAATTCGACCTCGGTTGCCTCATGGTCAATCAAACCCGGTGTGCGAGCGGGACCACCGACCAGCGCCACCGATGAGATCACTGTGTGCCAACGTCCCGACAGTCGGCTGAGCAGGAACTCCGCTTCCGCCTCGTCGGCCGGCTTTTCCAGAATATCGCCGTCCAGAACCACCACCGTATCTGAGCCCAAAACCAAGCGGCCAGGATATCGACTCGACACGTCGTTTGCCTTGGCCCGAGCCAATTGCCGGGCATAGACGTCCGGTGCTGTCCCGGCGGCCAACAACTCGGCCGCCAGCGCGGCTTCCACATCACCCGCAGGCTCGCATTGGAACGGAATGCCCGCAGTCTGCAACAATTCCGAGCGGCGCGGAGAGCGCGAGGCCAAAACCAATTCCATCTCCGCGGGCCAATTCACAAAGGGGGTGACAATGCCGCCGGATTCCGCCCCTTGATCATGCATCTCCAGCGGCCTCTCTTTCCAGAATAAGAGTAACGGGGCCATCATTGGTCAGCGCAACATCCATCATGGCGCCAAACACGCCTTCCTGAACTTCGGTGTATTCAGCCCGTAGCAAATCGCCAAATTTGGTGTACATCGCCCGCGCTTCGTCAGGCGCGGCAGAACCCACAAAGTTGGGCCGTTGTCCTTTGCGGCAATCCCCGTAGAGGGTGAACTGACTGACCAAAAGGATGCCGCCGCCCACATCGGACAAACTCAGATTCATGCGTTCTTCCTGGTCCTTGAAAATTCGCAGGCGAGGAATTTTGCGGGCCATCCAGGTCAACTCAGCAGTGGTGTCTCCTGGTGCAAACCCAGCCAACACCACCAAACCACAGTCGATGGCGCCGGTCACTTTGCCGGCGACGGTGACCTGAGCCGGACCGCTTCTTTGCACGACACAACGCATGGAGCCTCAGTTCGCGTTTTCGGCCGAAGGGCCGCCCAGCTGGTAGCGGTCGATGGCCTGCACACCCCGCACCTTGCGGATCGCCTTGAGGATGTTCTCCAGCTTGTTCAGATTTTTCACTTCGACCACCAGGGTCACTTTAGCCAGGTCATCCTCGGCGGTGAATTCGCCGCTGCTGATGTTGGTATTGGTCAGGCTGATCACATTGCTGATGTCCATCAGGAGGTTGGCCCGGTCATTGGCCGCGATGATCAGCTTGACGGTGAAAGTCTGGTCGGGATTGCTGTCCCAACTCACATCAATCATGCGTTCGGGTCCCAGATTCGGATCGTTCAGATTCGAACACCCCGCCCGGTGCACCGAAACACCCCGGCCACGCGTGACCACCCCCACGATGCTATCGCCGGGAATGGGTTGGCAGCAGCGGGCAAAGCTGACCATCAGGTTGTCGACGCCAGCCACCCGCACCCCGGTTGTGGACCGCCGCAACAGGTTATCGTAAAGCTCTTTGCCCTTGGAAAAGACTTTCTCCGCCGGAGACTCGGGCGCTGGCGTGACCCGGCCCACCACTTTCATGTGGGTGATTTCGCCCCGGCCCACGGCGGCAAACATCTTGTCCAGTTCGCTGTACCCCATTTGCTGGGCCACATCCAACAGCTCGTCAACCTTCACGTTCAGGTGGGCCCGCTTCAGTTCGCGTTCCAAAATATCATGCCCCAGCTTGGTGCTCTCCTGGAATTGAGTCGCCTTGATCCAGCGCCGGATGTGATGCTTGGCGCGGCTGGTCTTGACAACTTCCAGCCAACTGGCACTGGGGCTGGGTGTTTTGCTGGTCAGGATTTCCACTGTATCGCCGTTGTTCAATTCACTGCGCAAGGTCACGATGCGTCCGTTGACCTTGGCGCCGATGCAACGAAATCCCACCTCGCTGTGAATGGTAAAAGCGAAGTCCAGCGGCGTCGCACCGCGCGGCAGTTGAAAAACATCACCACCGGGGCTGAAGACAAACACCTCGTCGCGGAAAAAATCCACCTTGAGCGTTTCCATGAACTCACGGGCGTCGTCGACGTCCTCTTCCCACTCCATGATCTGACGCAGCCACTTGACCATTTCAGCCAGGTCAGACTTGTCAGCGCCGCCGCCTTCCTTGTAACGCCAATGAGCGGCGATGCCCAACTCCGAACGCTCGTCCATTTCGGCGGTCCGAATCTGCACTTCGATGAACTTGCCGCCCGGCACCCGCACCGTCGAATGGATGCTTTGATACAAGTTGGGTTTGGGCGTGGC
>JADGEP010000235.1 GCA_016744275.1 Candidatus Krumholzibacteriia bacterium
GGATCATGAAACGGGTATCGGATGGCCACGAAGTCAACGATCTGCATGTTTCGGGTCACAACGAAGTGGGGGATCTGGCGGACCAGTTCGCCGTCATGATCGACAAGATGTCCGAGGCACGCCAAAGCCGCGATCACCAGTATCAGTTGCAACGCTCTCAGTTCGAATTGAACGAGGAATTGCGGGGTGAGGCCGACACCGCCGACCTGGCCCAGGCCATTCTCGAATTCATCGCTGATTATTATGGGGCCCAAATCGGGGCCTTCTATCTGGTAAAACCCGGGCAACGCCTGGTATTGGTGGCCCAGTTGGGCGACGCTGACGAAGATTGGCCGGTGCGGGAATTGCGGGAAGGCCAGGGTCTGGTGGGGCGGTCGGCCCTGCGCCGACGCGTGGAAGTCCTGCGGGATATCCCGGCGGATCACATGCAGATCCGTACCGCCACTGGTCGTTCCGCGCCGCGCACTTTGATCGTCGCACCTTTTCACCTCGCGGGACAAGTCAAGGGTGTGATGGAACTTGGAACATTGGATGAAGTCTCGGACAGCGCCCTTGAGTTCTTGCACGTGAGCACCGAAAGCGTGGCTGTGGCTTTGGATTCATCGCGCTCCCGCGAACGGGTGCACCGTCTTTTGGACGAGACACGTCGGCAAGCCGGTACCCTGGCCCGTCAACAGAAAGAGCTGCAGGAATCCAACGCCCGGCTGGCCCAATCTGACCGCTATAAGAACGAATTCCTGGCCAACATGTCCCATGAATTGCGCACGCCGCTGAATAGCATGTTGCTGATGTCGCAGGTGTTGGCTGAAAACAGGCGGCAGGCGTTGAACGAGCCCGAGGTCGAAGCCGCCACGACAATTTTGCAGGCCGGTGAAGATCTGCTGGCGATCATCAATGACATTCTGGACTTGTCCAAGGTCGAGGCCGGCAAGTTGGAACTGGCCCCAGAAGTGGTTGATCTGGCTTCACTGGTGGGCGACTTGAAACAGCTCTTCCGGCCGTTGGCCGATGGCAAAAATCTGGAGTTTCGCACCCATCTGGGGCCGGGGTTGCCCGCAACCGTTTTTACCGACGGCTTGCGACTGAAGCAAATCCTGAAAAACCTGCTGAACAACGCGTGCAAATTCACCGACAACGGGGCGATCACCTTGAGAGCTCGCCGGCCTTCGACCACCGAGGCGAAAGAACTCGTTGGCGGCGCCGAACATTGGGTTGCCCTGTCGGTGGCCGATACGGGCATCGGCATGGACAAAGAAATCCTCAACCAGGTCTTTGAAGCCTTCAACCAGGGCGATGGTTCGATTGGTCGCCGCTTTGGCGGCTCGGGTCTGGGGCTTTCCATTTCGCACCGTTTGACGGAACTGCTGGAGGGGCGCCTTGCCGTTTCCAGTGTGGTGGGCAAAGGCACCCGGTTCACGCTCTTTTTGCCCATGGAATTGACGGTGCCGGACACTTCGGCCGATGATCTGCCACCAGCGAAGAGGCTCTTGCCCGCAACGCAGACAGCGGAACCGGCCCGGGCTTCGTTGCCTGATCCCGAATTCCTGATCGGCCACGAGCTGATCATTGCGGACGATGAAATGCGCACGATCTACGGATTGGGAGCCGAATTGACTCAGTTGGGCTGTCCGGCGCGCATTGTTCGAAGCCGTGAAGGCCTGCTGGAGGCGGCGGATTCTTTGCCGGCCCACAGTGTGGTGCTGGTCAATCCCTGGTGTGGTGGCGAGGGCAATGCCTCCCAAGGCGCAGAATTCGTGGCGCAATTGCGGGCAAAAATGACGGCGTCCGGCATTTTGATCGTGGCTTTGGTCAGCGCCGATATGGAACACGAACTGCCTGCGGCCGACGCTGTCCTGGAAAAGCCCATCGGAGCCAAAGAATTGCTGCTCGCCTGCCAGACGTTGCACCCCGTTGAAGGAGCCACCACATGACGCCCACGGTGACTGGAGCCCCCGAGATGCTCAAAATTCTCATAGTCGATGACCGGGCTGAAAACGTGGCCTCGCTGCGTCAGGTTCTCGACCGTGACGATCTGGAAATTCACGCAGCCTTGTCGGGCAACGACGCCTTGGCACAAATGCTCGACCATGATTTTGCCTTGGTTCTATTGGATGTGCAGATGCCGGGTATGGACGGCTTTGAAGTGGCAGAGCTGATGCGCAATCACGAAAAAACCCGCACCGTGCCGATCATCTTCGTGACGGCCATCAACAAAGAGCGCAGCCACATCTTCTCGGGCTATGAGGCCGGAGCCATGGACTACCTCTTCAAACCCGTCGATCCATTTATCATTCGGGCAAAGGTGGCGGCCTTTCTGGAACTCAAGCGCAGCCAAATGGCTCGCGAACAACTGTTGACGGACCTGAATCGCGCCAATGCGCGCCTGCAGGAAATCAGCGACTTGAAGTCCGACTATTTATCGGCAGCTTCCCATGAATTGCGCACGCCGCTGACGGTGATCAAGGAATTTTGCAGCCTGGTGCACGATGAAGTTGTTGGCCCAATCAACAGTGACCAGCGCCGATGCCTGGGCTCGGCGGTGCGCAATTGCAATCGCCTGGCCGACCTGGTCAATGATCTGTTGGATCTGGACAGTATCGAATCGGGCAACGTGCATCTGGTGCGCCAACGGGTGGACCTGGCCGAAATGCTCCAAGTCTGTCGGGAGGATTTTGAAGGCCGGTGCGCCGAGGTGGGGCAAAGCCTGAACCTGAGCCTGCCTGATGCTGATCCCGACACTGCAGAGATCCTGCCGGGAGTCTTGGCGGCGGCTGACAAAATCACCCAGGTTGTGGTGAACCTTCTGGGCAATGCCCTCAAATTTACGCCGTCCGGGGGCAACATCCACTTGCGGGCCGAGATTGCCGCGACCGAAGTCATCATCGAGGTGCAGGATGATGGCCCCGGCATTGCGCCGGAGGATCAGGAACGCGTCTTCGAAAAATTCGCCCAACTCAACCGGATGGATGGACCCGGCGCCAAGGGCACCGGTCTGGGCTTGCCCATTTCCCGCAAAATCATCGGCTTGCACGGGGGAGAGTTGGAGTTGTTCAGCGAGCCGGGGCAGGGCTGCCTCTTCCGGTTCAATCTGCCAATCTACACTGACCAGTCTCACCTGCAGTCGTTCGTTGCCGACGGCACCCACAATCCGGCGGGCCTGCCCAGTGTTTGGACCCTGGTGCTGCTGAGTCCCTCGCTGGAAAATCCGTGCCCGGCCCGGGCGCTGGCGGACGAATTGGCGATCCTGGTGCGCAGCAGCGAAGACCGCACCGGCCTGTTGAGTTGTGGCGACCACCCATTGCACGCCATCCTGCTGAAGACCGGCGAAGCGGGGGCTCGAGCGATGCTCGGCCGCCTGAGGTCCGTCCTGGCGCGGAAATTCCCGCGGCTTGTCGCTCCCGGCTACACCATGCTGGATGTGTCCCAGGCTGGGATTGATGTGCCGCATCCCGTCTCGTTGAAATTCGAAAAACTGGACCTGAACCCTGATGCTGAACCTGACTCGATTGAAGAACTGAAGGGAGTTCTCCATGTGTAAAGGAAAAATCCTCGTTGTGGACGACGAACCGGACATCGTACGCAGCCTCACTCTGCGACTCAGTGCCGAAGGCTACGAAGTGTCGTCGGCCCATGATGGCCTGGGCGCAACCAAAATGGCGATCGAGGAACAGCCCGAGCTGATCCTGTTGGACATTGGCCTGCCAGCTGGCAACGGGCACGTGGTGGTGGAGCGTTTGCGCAACATCAGCGAAACGGCCCACATTCCGGTGATCTATTTGACCGCCCGCACCAGCGAAGCGGACTATCATCAGGCGCGCGAGGGCGGCGTCACCAAATACATCACCAAACCCTTCGACGCCGAAGTTCTCTTGGCTGCGGTTGAGGGCCAGATGGAGCGTTCCCGAGAGCTGGTTTGAGACTGCGCCTGCGCGGCGCATTGTCCTTTTACCGGTTGCGAGTGTCCTTCCTGGGACACAATCCGGCTGGAGACTATCGACGGCGTGGTGTGGGCGAGGGGCGCGTTTGTTGCCCGGATGGCCTATTTAGACAGCTTGTTGGATATTTGTGAGCCTTCGCGCTGATTTGGGCACCGAATCTGCAATGCATCCGGTGGATTGAGAGTCCACTGGTGGGCCCCCTTCTTTTTTTCCGGATATGATTCACCCGGAGGAGCGATGACTCATGAAAAAACTGACTAATGGAACCGCTTCCGTGACTTTGATGGTGCTTTTGGGCCTGTTTGTTGTAGCAGAAGCCCAATCGCGAGTGCTCCTGGCGACCGGAGGACCGCGTTACCATCAATCACCGTCAAATCATGAGCTGATCTTTGAGGGGGGCCTGGCGGAACCCATGGGCGACCAGTCCGATGGCTTCTGGACCACCGACAACGGCTTTGGCTCGAGCACGGGTTACCAAACCGGCGTGCGTTTTCGCCAATATCTGGGCGAATTTTTCGCCGTCTCTCCGGCTTTTCACTACACCCGATTTGGCACCGCTACCGGCGTGACTGACGTTGGACCGGAAACGGATCTGGCCTACAACATCCGCACTTCCAATTATCGTTATGGATTTGATCTGCAGGCATTCATGGGCGGTGGCGGATCACCGATGCGCCTCTTCATGACTGGCGGCGTGGCCCTGGTGAACAACCGGTACCGGGACCAGTTGCAATACCACAGCACCTTTGAAGAAGCCGTCAATACACCGGCTTACAGCGCCGGCCTGGGGCTGAAGATGCGCAATATCGAACTGGTGGGCGAATACACCTACAACCGTTTCGATACCAATAAATTCACCAATGGCGAGACCCCCTTGAGCTACAACTGGGATTCGTTCATTGTGCGGATTGGCGTGACCTTCGGACGTTGACATTGTCGACAATGAAGAGTAATTTGGATAATGATATCTGATTAGCCCGTCCCCGATCAGCCAGCAGCCAGAGGAATCCGGATTGTTCTCACTTACAGTTGAATATGCGATGCGCGCCGTTTTGGCTCTTGCCAGCGGCGATAGCACAGCGCCGATGACCACCAAGCAGATCGCCAAAACCATGAAGGTGCCGCAGAGTTATCTCTCCAAGGTGCTGCAGTCTCTGGTGCGTGGAGGGCTGGTCTATTCCACCCGTGGTTTGAATGGTGGGTTTGTCCTGGCCCGCAAGCCCGAAGAGCTGAGCATGCTGGATATCATGAATGCGGTCAGCCCCATCAAGCGGATCGAATCCTGTCCTCTGGATTTGGAATCGCACAGTTCAAATTTGTGCCCCTTGCACCGCCGCATCGATGAGGCCATGGCCCACGTGCAAGAAGCCTTCGCGGGCACCACTCTGGCGGAAATCCTGTCCGAAGAAAACGCCTGCCCGACCATGCAGAAACAATTGAGCAGTCTGAAGCCCCTCGAAGAATTGAAATAAATTAGTTGTGCCTTGAAGATTGTGTTTTCGCCTTCCCCATGTCGGTTCAAACAGCACGGAAAGTTTTAGAACCCGTAGACCAACTCATGTCTACGATTGGCCTTCAATGCCCTGGTCTCCACTTTCCGGTCATAATACTTCGCCCAGCGTTGCGGCAACTCAACATGCCCCCGAAACAACCTTCCCGAAAACAACTCCGATATCTCCAAAGGTCGCCCCATCATGCCCCGCTCCATCGCTGGCGTAGGGCTAGCACGAGACTTCTCCCGACGACGTTTCATATAGTTTCTCCAGACCAGCAAAATAGCCAAACGCTCGGCACTGGACTGCCTTCGTTTGGACCAAGCAATGGTCTCGCGCTTGTGATTTGCGCTGCTGTGCCGAATGAGAAGATCCAGCAAGTTGACCGACCACAGGCTATTGCGCTTGCCCCTGTGACGTGAACCCGGTGTGATTTGGTGACAGATTTCTAGATTCAGAGGCTTCATCGAACGAACGTAGGCTTTGTGGTCGTCGCTATAAACGGTGGCTTTGTCAGCTCCACGAAGAGCTACCTCAAGCACTTCTCTCATGTCCAACTCGATGGATTTCGGATCGGGACGCCCCAACGTGAGCTCCAGATGTTGGCGTCGCCGTTTTTGCGCATCAGTCATCCGGCCTTTGCGGCGCAATTCGCTGTCGGTGAAGTAGAGAAAGAAGTCGGTCTCTTTGTCGACGGCAATGTGATGGTGGATCGGATAGTATTGGCTGTATTCAAAGGACTCGAATCCGTCAACGACGACTTCACCTGAGGGCGGTGCGTCTCGCATCATGCTGCTGTGGAACAACATGCAGTGCCGGGCGATCCGTGAGATGTGCCGGTCGATTGTTCCTGGGCTGACCTTTAGAT
>JADGEP010000236.1 GCA_016744275.1 Candidatus Krumholzibacteriia bacterium
GTCCAGTACAAGCAACTCAGTTGGGCCGCTGACCGCATCAATCATGTGGCCCAGTTTGAACCCCTACACGGGGAAGCGGGCATGTACTTCGCCCTCGGTGAGCGGTTTGGCACCGTTCAGGTGGTCAAGGCCGATGCCCGTGGCGCCCAGCGCGTTTGGAAAAGCAACCAACTCGCCGGCGTGCCCGAAGAGGTGATCACCGCCGATTTGGATGGCGACCAGCTGGAAGATACGATTCTCTGCCGCACCAATCTGGGTAAGGTGTATGCCTGGAGCATGGACGGATACGCTCAGGTTTGGGAATCGTTGACCGGTGAGTACGAGGTGATTTCCTGCTTCACGACGGCTAACATGGATGATGATCCGGCCAATGAAATCGTGATGGTGGCGGACAATAAAATCGTCTATGTGGATGGGGCCAACTACAGCAAGCAGTTCACGAGCCTAAATGAATACCAGGCAACCCAGGTGCGTTGCGGTGATGTCGACGGTGACAACCGGGTGGAAGTCGTGCTCAATTCGGGGCAGGTGCTGGACAGTGTTTCAGGCGATGTTGAATGGGAAGACGAAGCGTTTTTTGGCAAGATTGAATTGCTGGATATCGACGGCGATGGCTTGCCGGAAGTCTTGACTGAGAACCCTGGCGGTGGTCCTTTGAAAGTTTTTGATGTGGACTACCGGTCAGAGGTGCGCTTCCAATAGAGCTACCTCTAAAAACCGTAAAAAAACGCCCGGCCATTGTTGTGGTCGGGCGTTTTTTTCGGAAAGGAATCAGGTCAGCGAATGCTTTTCATGAGAGTGAGCATCTCGTCTGCCTTCAGATACCCGACAGTCCTGCCGTGCAGCACTTCGCCCCGGCTGTCGATGAAGATGACGCGGGGCAAACCGGGCACCTTGAAGGCTTCCTTGATTTGCTCCATCTCGGCATCATCGGGGTCAGTGGCATCGACCTTGATGGTCACAAATCGCTGTGATTCGGCCACGACAGCGGGCACGTTCCAAACATCCTTGTCGAGCTTCTTGCAATACACGCACCATTTGGCCCAGAAGTCGATCATGATGGGCTGGCCGTTGGCTTTGGCCAAGGCTCGTTGCTCGTCCAGGAATGCCTGCACGTTTTCGCCGGTGTGGATTGTGGTCCAGGGCACCTTGGCGGGTAGCGGTTTGGTGGCCTCGGTTTGCGCCTGGGCGGCAGCAGTGCCGGCGCGCTGACCCGCGCCATTGCCGGCGGCCACTTGGACGACCTGTGCCTCGCCGCCCAGTGAGAGCTCGGCCAAAGGAGAGGGCATCAGAAATCCATGCTGCAGGAATGAGCCCAGAAGCAAATAGATGCCGGCAATGAATGTGGCCAAGCCCAAGCCTTTGCTGGCGCGGGGCCACCAGCCGGATTCAGCATTGAGGCTGTCAAAGGCACCCATGAATACGGCGACCAGGATCGTCGTGAGGCCAACCAGAGGGTAGAAAATGTCAGCCGGCAGCACACTGCCGGGGCGCACAAAGTAAAAAGCCATGGCCACCAACAAGAGCCCCATGGCCTTCTTGATGGTATCCATCCAGCCGCCACTCTGGGGCATCGAACCAACCAGGGCGGGGAAGGTGCCGACACCGATCAGCAACATGCCCATGCCCATGCCGAAGGTGAACAACGTGAAAAACCCGAGCACCCAGTTGCCGGTCGTGGCCACCCAGACCAACAGCGCGGCCAGAAAGGGTCCCACGCAGGGGGAAGCCACCAGACCCGCCACCAGGCCCATGGCGAAGACGCCGATCAGGTTCGAGCCGCCAGCGCCGCCTGGACCTTGCAGGCGGTCGCGCAGGAACGCGGGTGCTTCCAGCTCGAAGGCGCCAAACATGCTGAACGACAGTCCAAACAGGAGCAGGGCGATGGGCACCAGCACCACGGGGCTTTGCATGAATGCGGTGATGCCGCTGAAGACGGTGGCGCTCAGGGCGCCCATGATGGCGTAGACCAGGGCCATGCCCACCACGTAGGTGAAGCTCATGATCAAGCCATGCACGGTTCCCTTTTCCTGGCTCTGGGCACCGATCACCGCCAGGGTGATGGGAATCATGGGATAAATGCAGGGCGAAAGACTCATCAGCAGACCAAAGCCAAAAACGACCAGCAAGAACAGAGGCAGACCCTTGTTGTCGAGATAGTTGGCGATTTTGTCGGCCGACCATTCTTCGCCAAAGTCGATGGCGATGTCGTTGCTCCAGGATGCTTTTTGCACCTCGGCGGCCGAGGTCGTGGCCGAAACATCAACCTGGAGCGTGGCCTGTTGGGGCAACAAATCGGCGCCAACGGGGGCAGCCCATTCGAATCGGACGGGCATGCCAGGCGCGGCCTCATCCAAAGCTCGCAAGGGATACGGAGCACCAAAGAACACCTCACCACCAGGAGAGGAGACGATCACTTCCACCTTGTTGGCCAGGATCGATTCGCCCGCACTGGGCGTAATGGTGAGATTCAGGATCAGGTCCTTGCCGATTTCTGCAACTTCGGCTCCTGGCGTGACCTGTAGCGTAATGGGGCCGGCAGCGGCCAGGCTTGGCGCCAGCGTCACCAATAGAATGGCGACGAGTATCTGGGTGCGATTGAGTGGACTCATCGGAAAGGCGACCTCACGAGTAAAAGTGTGGCAAATGCCCGCCAACGGGCAATGATATTGTATTGCGAGGTTTACTATACGAATATATATCCAATTCACAAGGCCGGGTTCCGAATGGATGCGAGAGTTGCGGAAAACTGCATATTGTACCAAACTTGGTGGTGTGAAGAAAACTTGGTGGAGTGAAGAAGTGGGCGCCGGAATGATGGCGATCCAACACCGCTACAAGTGGGCCAAAGCCGCCCCTATGGAAGGAAACACCGTGCGCATGAAGGTTCTTACCCTGACAACAGTTCTGATCTTGCTGCTGGCTCTCAGTTTTGGGGCTGGCTGCGGTTCAGATGCAGAATACAAATCAGAGTCCGAATCCCAGGCCCAGGTTGCAGTGGCAGCCGGAGGCGCGACTGGCAGCACGCCCGGTGCCGTGGCTCCTGATTTTACGTTGAAGAATCTTGCCGGGGGCGATTTGACGCTCAGCGATTTGCGCGGCAAAGCCGTGATCGTGGACTTCTGGGACACATGGTGCCCGCCTTGCCGACGGGCTCTACCGCATCTGGAAGAGCTCAGCGAGACCTATGAAGAGAATCTGGTCGTTGTCGGTGTCGCCTTTGGACGCGAAGGTGAAGAGAAGGTCAAAGCCTACATCAAAGAGAACAACCTGACTTTTGAAATGGTGCTTTTTGATGAGAGCAGCACGATCGTGCAGGACTTCGGCGGCATCCAGAGCATCCCGACGACATTCCTGATTGACGCCAACGGCATCATCGTCGAGAAGTGGGTTGGTGGTCTGGATAAAGAGACCTACGAAAAAGCCGTGGTTGCGACCATCAGCA
This sequence comes from Candidatus Krumholzibacteriia bacterium, assembly GCA_016744275.1. GTDB lineage: Bacteria > Krumholzibacteriota > Krumholzibacteriia > LZORAL124-64-63 > LZORAL124-64-63 > JAGRNP01. Next base: position 3,446 of record JADGEP010000236.1, read on the forward strand.
AGAAGCACAAAGCGAGCTGAACGCTGGCCGCGGGATTTGCAGCCGGAGTCGCAGTCTGAGGCTGTGGCTCCGGTTTTTTTTGATGAGCATAGGGAGACAGTCCATGCAGGCGGTATTTTTGGTCGGATTGGCGGGCGCATTGGGAGCCATGTCGCGCTATGCCGTGGGGCTGGGGGCAGAGCGCTGGTTGGGCACCCACTTTGCGTTCGGCACCTTGGCGGTCAACGTTGTGGGGTGTCTGGCACTTGGTTTTCTCTTGGAAATGGAGCGGGGGACAGACCTGATCAGCCATCCGGCGCGATTGTTGTTGGCCGTGGGCTTTTTGGGAGCCTTCACGACGTTCAGCACCTTTGGCTACGAGACACTGCGTTATTTCCAAAGCGGTGCGGGAGGCTTGGGCCTGCTGAATGTGTCGGCGAACCTGGTGCTGGGGCTGGGAGCGGTTTGGTTGGGTTTCTGGCTGGCCAGGAGTGCGTATCCGGTGGTTTGAGGGGGCAAGGGCGGCAAGGGGCAAAAAAAACCCCTGACTGCGGCGAGGCCTTCAGTCAGGGGTGGTCTGACGAGTCGGTCATTTTCTCAACCACCAAAAGAGGTCGATCAGGGCCAAGCCGGCCATGAAATATGTTTCCGGAGCCATACGTCCTCCCCCTTTCCCGTTAGTGGACCAATTGACACGGACCTGATGAATTTCGTCCGCCGCTCGGGCCGCTTTAGGAATCTTTTCAAACCCACGCTCATCGGCCCTTTGCTGGATAACTTGAGCAAGAATGGGTCCGGGTTATCTTTAGTTTTATAAGTCTTTGATTTCTAACAGGATGGCGGTTCGGTCGTCGGATCGCTCCGGTCCTCCGAAGGCATTTACGTGGGCAAAAACCTTGCCCAGCAGGGCATCTGGCGAGTCATCGAGGTGGGATTCGACCAAATCCAGTAAGCGCGGGGTGTCGAAGAACTCGTCCAAGGCATTGCGTTCTTCGGTCAAGCCGTCGGTATAGAGGAACAACCTGTCGCCGGGCTCGAGGCCGATGGTGCCTTCGCGGTAGCGGGATTGTTTCTGAACGCCCAATACGGGGCCGCCTTTTTTGAGGGCTTGGCGGTAGTTGTGGCGTGGGCGAAACAGCACAGGTGGTTCCATGCCAGCGTTGCAAAAACGCAAGAGTCCTGTTTCCGGGTTCCACACCCCACAAAAGAAACAGATGAAGTGGCCCTGACTACCCAGGGCGGTGACGACCTCATTGAGTTTGGTAATCAGTTCGCGCGGTTGAACACCCGGGACGGCTTCCTGGCGGAAAGCCACCCGCACCGAGGTCATCATCAGCGAAGCCGGAATGCCTTTGCCCGAAACATCAGCGATGGCGAAACACAATTCGCCTGTGTCGAGGGTGAAGTAGTCGAAATAGTCGCCGCCCACTTTGCGGCAAGGTTCATTGCGGCCACTGATGTCACAGCGCTCGGTCTTGAGCGCGGCGTCGGGCAGAAGGTTGGCCTGGATGTCGCGGGCCACTTCCAACTCCGTCTCCAGGCGTTTGCGTTCCAAACTGGCTTGATAAAGCTGACGGCTTTCGACCAGGGAAGCGGCCTGGACTGCCAGGGAACGAAGGTTCGCCAAATCATCCTGGCTGAAGAGGTCGCCACTGTCCTTGGGGCCAAAGGCCATGAAGCCCAACAGGCGGTTGCCGGTAATCAGGGGCACCACCAGCGCAATGTTCAGTCGGGTGAGCAATTGCAGCGAAGAGGGGTCGGCGTCGGTGGTGAACATTTGGTCTTCGATCTCTTCGCGAAACAAGGGTCGGCGCCAGCGATTCAACAGGTGAGCCAGCCCGCTGCTCTGAGGCAGGAAGGCTTCGACCGGGAGGGAATAGTCGGCGTCGGGGGCTTCGGTGCAGCCGTCCTGCAAGCGGGCGCGGAATCCGTTTTCCGGAGAGCTGGTGGGCAGGAAGAGGGCAAATTTTTCTGGTCGATACAGAGTGCAGAGGTTGTCCTGGATCGCATCGACGACCGCATGGGGGTCAATCAATCCGGTGAGCTTTTCAGCCAGCAAATTGATCGCGCGCCGGTCCGCCCGTCGCGCGGGGTAGAAATTGTTGTCCAGCCAGGCTTGCACCGCATTGCGCATGGGCATGATGATTAGACCACTGGCCGCTGCGATAACGACCATTACGGGCCAGGTGTCGGCACCGAAGACACCAGCAACAATTTTACCGACCACACCGACGGTGATGAAATACCCCAACAGGATCAGGATAGTCAGCAGACCGTAGACCAAGCTGATGCGCACTACGAACCCGGTGTCCAGGGCGCCGTAGCGTAAGATGGCCAAACCAAAACTGACGGGGATGAGCAGCAGGAACATGGCCAGGTATTGCCAATGGGGCAGAGGCGTGCCTGGTAAAAAATTTCCCACGATCATGGCCGTTAAAAACGGAGCCAAGCCGGCGACCAGTCCGAACAACACAACCTTCAGCTTGGTCTGTTGGATGGGCTTGTCCCGGCGCAGGACTCGGCGGCCAAAGATGATCAGGCCCGCCAAAAAGTAACCCAGGGCGTAGAAGGTTGAAACAATCTCGAGAACTTGTTCGAGCCTACTGCCGGGGCGGGTCAGGTGCGTGGCGTCCAGGGCTGCGATCAGAAGAAAGAGGACCCAACCTGGCAAGAGGAGTAAGCGGTACTTGAGCGGTTCGCCCGTCGGGCTGCGTTTGGGGTTGGGGAATTGTAGGAAGAACCGCAGGAAAAATCCGGCCAACAGCAATTGCCCGACAGATTGCTCGACAATAATCGCATAAATAACAAGAATGGCCGAAGGCGGTATGAGCGAGGCAAGCGTACCCCCGGCGGCCACTACACCAGCGGC
>JADGEP010000237.1 GCA_016744275.1 Candidatus Krumholzibacteriia bacterium
CGCATCTTGCGTAAGGCCGTCATTGGCTATCCCGAAGAACCCTACTTTCCCTACCAACTGGCCTGCGAAGCCCTTTCCAGCCTGGACGGTGAGGTGTTGCCGGTCGCCGGCATCAACGGGGCCCTGGGGCACCTGCATAGCGCGTGGCAAAAAGTGAATACGTTCGATGAAAGCCGCCGCCGCAATCTGCCGTGGGTGGCTGACCTCGGCGCCAAAATTGTCTCGACCCTACTGGCACTCGATCGCCTGGAGGAGGCCCGCCAGGTGGCGGACCAAGTGCGGGAACTGTTCCCCGACCATCCCCAGGCCCTTTTGCAATCGGTTGCCGTGACCTGCCGCACGGTCGAATGCCTGGACGAACAATGGGCCGCCGTCTCGGCCGCCAGCCTCACCACTACCGCTCGAGAAGACCTGAATCGCATCCTCACCGGCGAAACCGACAACAGTGGCAGTGCGGTGGACAGCCGGGTGCGGGATCTGTATCCATTGCGCTATCTGGGCGAATTGGCCCTGATGGAAGGCCGCGTCAGCGAAGCTGTTGGTCTCTTCGAACGCGCCCTCAGCCTGGATCCGGAATACTCCTTCGGCTGGATGGGCATGGCCGAGTGTTCCCGCTTCGCCGGCGATAGCAAAAGGGCCCTGAAACTGTATCTGCGCACCGTGACTGAGAATGCCGACAACCACCGCGCCTGGATCCGAGGCTGTGATCTGATGCGGGAATTGGGCTTCGGCGACAACGCGGACAGCTGGTGGCGCCGCGTGGTGGAAAACTTCCCTGAACATCCGCAGGTTGCGTCATCTCGCAATATGGCCGACAATAGGTCGTCAGAGTTGGCGCCAGAGCCGTTGCCGGATTCGCCCGCAGAACAGCGAGCCGGACGGCCCAGCCCTTACGCCAAGGTTTAGATCCGGACCATACCTGTTCATATTATTGGGGAGACAACATGTCCAATGACGCCGGGATAACCGGCGCCGGCCCGCAGCCACCAGCCCGCGAATTGCTGCACCGCCGTCGCATATTCACCAACCGCAATCTGCGCATGGAATCCATCGAGGCCATCGGCTTTGACATGGACCACACGCTGGCGATCTACCAAACCGAACGTTTCAATCGCCTGACTTTTGACATGGCCATCGCCGCGCTCATCCGGGATAAAAACTACAGCGAACGCATCTCCGAAGTGAATTGGGAATCGGCTGGAGCCATTCGCGGCCTCTGTGTGGATAAAAAAATGGGCAATCTGCTGAAGATCGATGCCTACGGGCACATCTCGCGGGCGCGCCATGGTCAGTGGTTTCTGGACAAGGCCGAAAAAAAGAAACAGTACCCACGGGCTCGCATCCGCATCGGCAAGGATCGCTACCGGATTTTCGATACCCTGTTCGACATGCCCGAGGGCATTCTCTACGCGGGCCTGGTGGAGATGAAAGACCGGGTGGATGGCCTGCTGCCCATGAGCTACCTCACCCTTTACAACGACATCCGGCAGGCGGTCGATACGCTGCACGCCGATGGCAGTTTGAAGGCCCGCATCACGGCCGACCTGGGCGATTTTTTCGAAAAAGATCCCGGCCTGGTGCCGACGCTGCAGAAGTTTCGCCGCGCTGGCAAGAAGCTGTTCCTGCTGACCAACAGCGAAGCGGAATACACCGCCGCGGTCATGGATTTTCTGGTGGGCGGCAAGACCGGCAGCTGGGAGACCCTGTTTGACCTGGTCGTGTGCTTTGCCTGCAAGCCTGGTTTCTTTGTGGCTCAGGGCGATGGTGAACCTGTGCCCAGAGGTCAGTTGCCGATGATGCCCAACCGGGCTGGCAACTGTTATGTCGGCGGCGATTCGTTCTTCCTGGAGCGAGTGATCGGGGCCACGGCGGACAATATTCTCTACTTCGGTGATCACACCTATGGCGACATTCTGCGCAGCAAAAAAAGCGTGGGCTGGCGCACCGCGATGATCGTGCCCGAAGTGGCCGAAGAAGTGGCGGCCATGGCGCCATTGCGGGCCGAGTGGCAAGAGCTGGCCGTGGTCGAAGAACTGCTGGAAGATCTGGTCATGGAGAAAGACTTTCTGGTGTCGGGCGTGGAGACTGAAACGGACCCTGGCGACCGGTTGGCCGCATTGGAAAAAGCGATTGGTGAAGCCCTGGGACACCGGGCCCGCTTGCAACGCAACCTGCGCTTGGTGCTCAATCCGCATTGGGAGTCTTTGTTTCGCGAGGGACGGGCTGCCAGCCGTTTGGGGCGTCAGATCACGGATTTTGCTTGTGTCTACACCGGGCGAGTGTCAAATTTTCTGAACTATCCGGCGGACAAATTCTTTGCCCGTCCGGTGGAAGTCCTGCCCCACGAACGCTGGGCCCAGCCAGAGGCCTGAGTGGGAACAATCAATGGTGCCCCCAAATGCCGCACCATCTAAGGAGAAATTCATGCTCGGATCCAAGACCGTTCTCGTGGTCGGCACCGGGACCATCGGCGAGCCGCTGATTGGCTTGTTGTGCAACTTCAAGGCCCAACTGGGCATTGACGAAGTCCTGTTTCACAAACGGACACCGTTGCTAACGGACCGTTCCAAGGTGCAGAACCTGTTGCGCCGTGGTGCGCGACTGGTGACGGACAAGGACCGGGTTGAAGGATTCGAGAAGATGGGCCTGAAAATCGAGCACACCACCGAAGAGGCCCTCGAGATGGCCCGCGTGGTGGTCGATTGCACGCCCAGCGGCAACGCCATGAAAGAGCGCTGGTACCAGAAATATGAAGAGTCCACGGACTTGTTCATCGCCCAGGGCAGCGAGTTTGGCTTTGGCAAGCAGTACGCCCGGGGCATCAACGATGAAGTGCTGGAGTTGGGCAAAGACAAATATCTGCAGGTTGTCAGTTGCAACACGCACAATCTGTCGACGCTGATCAAGATCTTTGGTCTGGGCAATGAAGGCCCCCAAAACCTGCGCGAGGGGCGCTTCCTTTGCATGCGGCGCACCAATGATATCAGCCAGGACAACAACTACGTGCCCAGCCCCCAGGTGGGAACCCACTCGGACGAAAAATTTGGCACCCATCACGCTCGTGATGCCTGGCACCTGTACAATACCAAAGGTCCCGAGTACGACCTGAACCTGTTCAGCAGTTCCATGAAGCTCAATACCCAGCTGATGCACGTCATCCAGTACAACCTGAAAGTGGAAAAGCCCACGACTCGCGACGAACTTATCGCGCGGGTGGAGGCCGACGATCGCATCGCCACGACCTTCAAGACGACGGCCAACGCCGTGTTCAGTTTTGGTCGCGACCACGGGTTCTGTGGCCGCATCCTGAACCAGTCGGTCATACCGCTGGACACCCTGCACGTGAGTGCTGACGGCCGTGACATCACCGGCTTCTGCTTCACGCCCCAGGATGGCAACAGCCTCTTGAGTTCGGTGGCGGCGACCGTCTGGGGCCTGTACCCCGAGACGTACGACAAAATCGTGCAGTGCCTCAAGCCCTACTTCTTTTCCGAAGTTTAGGTTCCGGTACAGCCTGATCCGTACAGAGCAATTGCAAAAGAGCGGGCTCCCTCATGGGGAGCCCGCTCTTGTTTGATCTGGCCGCCGGATGTTCTAGCGGGAAGAGCCTGCCATGGCCGAAACCCGTGCTTCGAGTTCCGCCGCTTCCAGGCGTGCGGGGTAGTCCGAATCCGATTTGCTGACGCTCCATTGCAGTTGCTCAAGGGTGGTTCGGGCCAGGTCGCCCTCGTTCAATTCCAGATGAGCCTTGGTCTTGACCACCAGCGCATTGATCAGCCGGGGGTTGGTCTCGAGCATGGGGGCGACTTGGGCCAAGGCCTCGTCGGGTTTGCCCACCGCCAGTTTGGCTGCGGCCAAGCGGTAGTGCAGGTACCATTCGTTGTGCTTGGCACTCTCATTGCCCAGATCGATGGCCCGTTGCCAGTTCCAGGCCGCAGCTTCGTGGTTGCCCGTGGCGTCAGCGGCGAGGGCTTCAAACTGGTAGCCGGCGCTGTCGATATTCTTGCGGGCTTTTTCGTAATTGCGGTATTCGTCGCCTTGGCGCCACTCCGACAAGGTCGAATCCATGACCGCCTTGCCCGCGTCCATATTGCCCATGTAGGCCATGCGCACGCCGCGCAGCAGGCAACTCATGCCGTCGTCTGGGTATCGTTCGATGAACTGAGCGCTCATGGCCTGCATTTCCTTGTCCAGGCCACTGACCAGGTAAGTCATGACGATTTCATTGTCGACCCGCTTCTCAAGATCGGAACCGGCAACCTGCAACCGCACTTTTTCCAGGATGTCCAAGCCGCGGTCCAGTTGACCACGGGCCAGATAGGTTTTGCCCAGATTGATCAACGAGTGGTAAAAATCAGGCTGCATCGTGACGGAAGTGCGGAATTCGGCTTCGGCTTCTTCGTAGCGTCCCATGACCATATAGACTTCGCCCAGGGAATCGTGGGGATTGGCCAGATCGGGTGCCAGGAAAGCGTATTGCTGCATGTAGTCGATGGCTTGGGTGTAGTTGCCGCGGTTCAGTTCCATATAGCCCAGCATGTTGTAGCTGTTGGCGTAGTTGGGGTCGCTCTCGAGAATATCCAACCAGGCTTTTTCGTAGGCGGCTTCATCTTCGCCCATTCCCGCTTTGGTGGCCAAGGCGACCAGAACGTGAATGTTGTCCGGATCGCTGGCTTCCAATTTTGTCAGCACGGAATCGCGAATGGAGTAGAATTGGCTTTTGCCGAAAGTGCCCAAGCGCAACTGGGCGATCATGCGGCGATTATTGTCCGTGAGGGCCAAAACGAGGCTGTCAGCCCGCGCGAGTTCCATTTTTTCGTTGTCGCGTTCACCCAGGCGGGCAAAGGCCATGGCCCTGGCGATGGAGGCTTCTGCGAGAGAGGGGTCCAATTCCAGGCATTGGCCGAGTTTTTCCACCGCGCCACGCAAGCGGAAGGCGTTCAGATCGCGGGTGCCTTCTTCACACAGCGTGATGGCTTCCGGGCTGGAAGACCGTGGGGTCGCGTTGTCACGCTTGGCGAGGCCAAGTCCAAGCCCTATAAGGAGCAAGGCTGCAACGAGGATGATCATGAACGACTTCAAAAGAGGCCTCCTGGCAATAAGAAACTGGCGTTATTGGTGCCCTGCAGTGGCCCAAAATCGCCTCATTCATCGATTGTTACGGTCTCACACCCGTTAAAGTTGCATTTCCGGTGCAATTAAATCGGTGCCGACGATGGTCAGATTTGCGGTCACATTTGACCGCCTTCAGCTGCGGCAAAACCCTCTTCGCCCACAATTTTCAGGCCGATCATGGTGATGTCGTCATCGGCATCGGCATCGTCAGCCAGACCACTGAATGCCTGCAACTGCGTATTGACCGTGGAGAACAGATCGGACACCTGGTTTTCACGGCTGTCGCGCAGCAAATCGTTGAGGCGGTCTTCGCCAAAATCTTCGTCACCTTCAGGGTCTTTGGTTTCGGTCAACCCGTCGGTGTAGAGGAACAGCAGGTCACCGTCCGCCAGTGAGACCTGCCCTTCTTCATAGGTGCCAAAATCGAAGGCTCCCAAAGGCAGCCCGCCTTTTTCCAGCAATTCAAAATCGCCATTGCCACGCATGACCACCGGCGCGTTGTGGCCGCCGCTGCTGTAGTCCAAGATGCGCGAGGTGGGGTCAAAGATGGCCAGAAAGAGAGTCGCGAAATGTTCCGGCTCGGTGCTGGCGTGGATCTGTTGATTGATCCGCTCGAGCACCACACCAGGCGAGTCGCAGTTGTAGCACTGGCCGCGCAGGGCAGCCTGGATATTGGAGGCCAACAACGATGCCGGCATGCCTTTGCCGCTGACGTCGGCGATGACGATGGCCAACTTGCCATCGGTGCGCTCGAACATGTCGTAGTAGTCGCCTGACACCTGCTTGCTGGAAATGTTCACAGCCTCGATGTCGATGCCCAGGTAAGACGGCAGGGTGCTGGGCAGCAGCCGCGACTGGATGCGCCGGGCCATGGCCATCTCCTCTTCGAGCTTCTGCTTGGCGACTTCTTCTTCATACAGGCGCGAGTTTTCGATCTGCAGGGCGACCTGGCCAGCGACTATGGTCAACAACTGCAGCTCATGAACCTGGTAGTCGCCGTCGACGGGTCGTTTGGGCAAAGCCACGATGCCCACCAATCGCCCCTGGGTGACCATAGGGATGAGCAACTGCACGCCGTTGTCGACCAGGAACTGCTGCTCTTTGAGCCGGGCCTTCAGTTCGGCCT
>JADGEP010000238.1 GCA_016744275.1 Candidatus Krumholzibacteriia bacterium
GGCCACCGCCCTGGGTCACGCTGAAGCCCGCGCGGGGAAGGAGAATTTCCGGATCCAATTGGAGGTCGTAGGGCCCAACGTTGGTGAGCAATACCTCGCTCGTGAGGCTGTCGCCGATTGCGACCGGGGGAAAGATCAACGCATCCGGCGTTACGGCGATCCATGCCGAAGAAATGATGCCAAACCCGCTGACGGACAGGCCCCCACAGGAGGGCAGACCCAGGTTGATGGTGCCGTTCAGGCTGCCACTGGTCAGGGGCTGGAAGAAAACGGTGAGATTGCTGGTCTGACCTGGGTTGAGCAATTCGGCAGGAGCTGAAATCAGGAAGTGGGGCGAATCGGATACCGGCGTGATGGTCAGGGGAACCAGGCCGACGTTAGTGATGGTGAAGGCCCGGGTGGTGATGCTGTCGAGGGCCACACTGCCGAAAGCCAGGAAATTGGCCGGTTCTATGAGGCACAGTGGTGTGCTGTCGCCCGCGGCGCCGGTCATGGGCACCCCACCATAGAATGTGCCCAGATCCAGGGAACCGTCGAACTGGCCCACGGCCTGAGGTGCGAAACGCACCCGCACTACAGCCTGGGAATCGGGGCCGAGCGTTAGAGGGCCGGGGCCATTGACGATGGAGAAGGCGCCCCCGGTGGGCAATGCGGAGAGGTCCAGTTCCACATCGTGGCCCGCTACGTTGGTCAGGCTGACATCGAGTTCGTGGCTCTGTCCCTGGATCGTGGTGGGAAAGCTGATGGGCGAAGGCAAGGCCAGGACCGTACCAGGCCCGGGTGCTGCCACGGCCGTCAGGGGGATATCCCAGACGAGGGGGCCCATGTCCAGGGTGCAGGCAAAGTTTCCGGGCAGCGGCGATTGGAATTGCAGCAAGATGCTGTGGGAGAAACCAGGGAAAATAGACACCGGGTTGCCGCCCTGAATGATGGAAAACTCGTCGCAGGCGCTCATCAGGCTGGCGTCGACGTCGATGGTCAAGGTGCCGGTGTTGGATACCGTTACGGCCGCGTTGACACTCTGTCCGGTCGAAATGTTGCCAAAGTCATAAGACAGGGGGGCGTCCCAGGAAGGTGTTGCCTCAACGCCGGTGCCCCAAATGAAATACCCGGGCACCGGGTCGTTTCCAAATTGGAGTATGCACTGCTGGAAGCCGAGGCTGGTTGGCGCGAAAACCACCGGAATGCGCAGGGTGCTGTTGGGGTTGATGGTCCAGGTAGTGGCGTTGAAGGTCATCGAAAAATCGCCACAGGTGTCGGGCAGGGAGATGCTGATGCTGATGGGTGTTTCACCCGTGTTGAGGAACCGGATATCGACCGTGCGCTCTTGCCCCACCACGACGCTGCCAAGGTTCGGCCCGCCGGTTATGGTCCAGGATGTTTCCAACAAGGCACCGGTGCCGGTGATCTGCACGGGGTTCAAGTTGGGGCCGAGGTCGAGTTCACAGAACACCTGGCGATCCACCAAGGGCGCAAAGCCGATGGCGATGTTCAGGCTCGTGTGCGGCGCCACAGTCGTGGGGCCGCCGCCAGTGAGTACGGAGAATGACAGACATGGGGATTCCAAAGCCGTATCGAGTGCGAAGGGCACGTCGCTGTCGTTAGTGACGGTGAGAATGCCGGTGGTGGACTCGCCCACCATGACACTGCCGAGGTCGAGCAGGTCGTGGCTGACCGAAACCAGAGGGTTGGCGCCATTGAGCCCCGCCACTTCGCGGCGTCCGGTGGCAGTGGTCATGGGAATCAGGCCATTGGGGTCATTGCCGGGAATGTACGACATCTCGCCGGGCAACGAGGCGAAATAATCGGGCTCCATGCTGATTGTGATGGGACCTGCGCCTGTCGCGACAAAAGTGAAGCTGCCCAGCAGGATGTCCGTGGAGTAGGGCAAGGGAGTGGTGTAGCCGGTGGCAAAGCAGGGCTCGGTGCCGGCATTGACGGCTGATCCGGGGAATGTCCAGCCCGCAAAAACTCCGGGGCCGTCGATGTCGAAGCAGGCTTCCCAGCCCCAAACGCCCGTTGGGTTGCTCGCGTTCTGCAGCACCAGATATCCGGTGGTCGTGCCGGGGGTGGTAGCGGTTGTACCGACATTCTGGGTGTAGCTGGTGTCCCAGTATATTCCCACTTTGTCCTGAGCTGCGGCAGGATGGGCGAGGGTGAGGCTGAGGAGCAGTACCAACAACAATTGGCTGGCTGGCTGGCGGGATATTGTGAACATGAGGCCTCCATCACGGGCGAGCGGTTCATCGGGCAGCTTGTTCCACTAGGAGACGGCGCGCCGGGTGGAATTCCGAAAAAAACCACCCGGCCACCTATGTTGAACCTGCCGTTACTTCAACAGCAGGATTTTCTGGTTCTCAACTTTATTGTCCGCCACCAGCCGCACATAGTACGCGCCACTGGGCACTTGGCGGCCACTGTTGTCCCGACCTTGCCAGATGCGAGAGTGGGCGCCGCTGGCCAGCGACCCGGATTCCAGCTCACGCACCAGGCGCCCGGTCACGTCATAGATCTTCAGACTCACTTGCTGAGGCTGGCCCAGTTCAAACCGGATTTCGGTCATGGGGTTGAAGGGGTTGGGCACGTTGGGCAGCAGCCTGGTTGCCAAATTCGGCAAGGCCGGCACGTTGAATTCGACCTCGGGGCTGCGCGCCACTTCTTCGCCACCTCGCATGACTGCGTAGCTGTAGAAAACCTTGGTCGCCGGGGCCAATCCGGTGGTCATGTCGGTGTAGTTCAGAGTACTGCCGGTGCTGAAGATCGGGACGGTGGTCAGGCGCTCGGCCGCCTGGTTCTCGAGGCGGCGGTACACGTGGCATCCGTCATGGAAGCCTGTGGGTGCCGGCCAGCTCAAGTTGGCCTGCTGGCCCAACAGTTGGACCTGCGGGCTGGGTGTTTCGACGGCCACCGGCGACGGCGGCCCAATCACAGCCACCAGTGGATGTCCCCAACGGGTGCGCAACGGCAACAGCGTATTGGGGGCACTGCCTGGGACCCATGACATCTGGTCAACCACTGAAGGCAGTCGGGTGGGCAGAAGGTTGAACAAGACGTGCTCTTCCGGATCCAGGGCCACGACTTCGAACGATCCGAGCAGAGTCTGGTCGTGGTAAGGCAGAGGACTGGCCAGTCCGACTACGAAGTCGGATCCGGAGCCGATGTTGATATTTTCGCCTTCCAGTTGCCAGCCGAGCATGATCGCCGGCCCTTCCACATCTACCTGGCATTCCCAGCCCAGGATGCCGCCCGAAGTGCTGGGGTTGGCAAGCACCAGGTAGCCGGTGAAGAGGGTGTTGGGCGCTGGGTTGACCACTTCCTCGGTATAATAGCCGGTGTCCCAGAATATGCCGAGATTGTCTTCGTCGTAATATTGCTGCACCACGCCCGCGCCAAAGCACCGGATGTCGGCGCACTGACCATGAGCGAGGTTGATCAAGCCCGTATAGCCCGTCGTTCCGGTGGGAATGAAAGTGACCTGCAGGGAAGCCGAGGCGCCCGGAGCCAAGACGATGGGCGCATCGCTGACCTCAAAGGCCGGCGTAGAACTGACTGGGCCCAGGACCATCTCGCTGTCCGAGTTGTTGGTGATGTCGACATAGCGAATGCGGGCGCTGCCAACGGCCACTTCTCCGAAATTCAGGTTGGATGTGGTCAATTCGCAATCCGGTTTGACCTCATAACCGACGGCGTGGATCGGCACCATCGGCAATCCCGGCCCGAGGGACAGGGCCGTGGCGTAGGTGTCTTCGGCCAGGCAGAGGAATTCCAGGATGACCAGATGAGATTCGCCGGGGAGCAGAAGTCTCGCTCCTTCACCCTGCAGCAATTCGAAGCCGTAGGTGGGGGCCATGATCATCACCTCGAGATCCAGCGGTATCGGACCGGTGTTGCTCACCATGACTTCGCGTTGGACCCGGACACCCAGAGGTGTGGCCGGGATGTTGACCGAGTCGGGTTCAACCGTGGTCCAATTGGGCTCCAGGACTCCTCGGGCGGCAAGGCTCACCGCGCCGCAGGCTTCAGCGCCCAGCAGGATGGATCCGGTTATGGAAACGATTTCTGAAGTGTTGCAATTCACTATCAGGGTACGCTGATGCCCGGGGGCCAAAAGACTGGGCAGTCCCGAGACGGTGAATTCAGATTCGGTGCTGCTGGGTTCGATGAAAATCGAAACGTCGCCGGCATTGGTGATCGTAAAGTTGCGCGTGACGTTGGTGCCCAGGGGCACGTCTCCGAAGTCCAGAAATGCTGGTTCCAGCACGCAAGCGGCAGTGCCGGCATAGGCGTCGCCCTGAAGGTGCACCAAATCCTGCTCTGGGTTGATGATGAGGAAAGTTTCGTGTGGTCCCACTGATTGGGGGTTGAACCGAATCCGAATGGTTTGGCTGGCGCCCGAGGCGAGCATCTGAGCTCCACCGCCACTGGCAACGGAGAATGCACCGGCCGGATCCTGGACTTGAATGTCCACAGGGACCTCGTAGCTGGTGGTGTTGGTGGCAATGACATCCAGTTCGGAGTTTTGACCGACCAGAATCGAGCTGAAGATCAATTGGGATGGGCTCAGGGTGATGGAACCGGGGCCGGCCACCGCCTGTCCCGACAGCGGGATGGCGGGAACAACTGCGCCGAGATCCAGCAGGCACTGGAATGGGCCGGGAGCGGTGGGCAGAAATTGGAGGGCAATATTGTGGGATTGGCCTGGTGGCAGGCTGACTTCATAGCCGCCGCCCTGGGTGATGGAGAAGGCTTCGCAGTCGCCGGGCAGGGTAGCCGTCAAGGGAATGATGGTGCCGCCGGTGTTGGTGATTGTCAGGTTGGTGGAAGCCGTGACGCCGACAAAATGGGTCAGGAAGTCAAATGACGTTGGGGCGTTCCAGGAAGTCTGTGGGGCCACGCCAACGCCCTGCAGCAGGGAATCATCAACGGGTGAGTCGCCGAATTGCAGCCAGCACGACAACGGGCCCTCACTTTGGGGGGCAAAGGCGACTTCGATGGACAGTTGGCTATTCGGGTTCAACATATGGGCGCCGTCGCCGGTCACGATCTGAAAATCCACACATCCGGCCGCGAGTCCAGGTTCGGCCGCGAAGGAGGTGTTACCGGTGTTGCGCAAAATGAGGCGCCGCACTCGGCTTTGCCCAATGGTGGTGCTGGCGAAAGGGTAGTCGCCCGAGAGATCCCAGGAGACGATGGGCGCAATGCCGTTGCCTGTCAGCAAGACTGGCATGCGGCCTTCGCCGAGATACAAAGTGCAGTTGGCTTGCCGCTCCTGAATGGGAGTGAACACGATTTCGATATCGGCTGCGCCATTGGCTGGCACGGTGAAGTTACCGGCGCCGTCGGGCAGGCTGAACGATTCGCACAGTTCGGAGAGAGACAGGTCCAATATCAGGATCTGGTCGGTATTGTTGACGACGTTTAATAGTTCGGAATGGGATTCTCCCATGGCCACGCCGCCAAAGTTGATGATGTCGCGCTGAATGATGATGCCGGGATTGCCACCGTTCAGGCCCGCCACCGCTTCCAGCTCGGTGACGGTGGTCATGGCGATCAGCGACTCGGGATTATCGGCCGGGATGTAGGACAATTCGCCGGGCAAGGAGGAGAACCAATACGGAGCCATGGTCACCAGGATGGGCCCGGCCTCAATGGCGACCAGTTCGAACGAGGCTAGGATGATGTCGTTGCCCGCGGGCAATGGTGTGGTGTAACCGACGGCGAAGCAGGGTTCGGTGCCGGCGTTGATGGCTTGCCCTTGAAAATTCCAGCCAGCGAACGAGCCCGGTCCGTCGATTTCGATGCAGGCTTCCCAGCCGAGCACGCCGCCGGTGCCGCTGGGGTTGTGCAGCACAACATAGCCCGTGACCACGCCGGGGATTGTCGGAGTCTGGCCGACATTGGAAGTGAAGCCGGCGTCCCAGTAGATCCCGACTTCATCGAGAGTCTGGGCCTGGGTCAAAGTCGGGAGGGCCATCAGGCCGCAACTCAATAGAACGGTGAGTATCAGAACCGAAGGCAAAGCAGAGCGGGCGCACAACGAGCGTATCGGGCGTGACATGATTCCCCCTAAATATGTGACGTACCAAAAATATTTACAATCCAAACCTTACAGAAAATAAAATAGGACACAGAGAAAGTAATAGCCCGCGTTGCGCTGAATAAATAAATTAAAGCATGTATTAAAC
>JADGEP010000239.1 GCA_016744275.1 Candidatus Krumholzibacteriia bacterium
ACTTCAAACCCCAATTCCTGGGCTACTCGGCAGCCGCCTCAGCCTTCAAGGATGGCAAGATCGATGCATTCTGGGTGCTCGTGGGTTACCCCAACCGCTCGATCATCGAAGCCAGCGTCCAGGTGGACATCCGCCTGATCGATGTGGGCGCCGAGGCTGTTTCGTCCAAGTTCTATGATGCCTATGCCTACATCCCCATGAGCATTCCGGCCGGAACCTATGGCGAAGGCATGCCGGCCTGCTCGTCTTTCCAGGACGCCACCTTCCTTTGTGCCAATGTGGAAGTGCCCGCTGAGGTCGTCTACAACATCATGAAGACCCTGTGGAGTAGCGCCGGTATGGAAGCAATGACCGCGGCCAAGAAAACGTTCAAAACGATGACTCTGGAGAATGCTTTTGATGGCGCCAGTGTTCCCCTGCATCCCGGTGCGGTAAAATTCTGGGAAGAGCACGGCCAAACCGTGCCCGCCAACCTGAAGTAGTTTGCCTCATCCGGTTCACGCCGGCAGAGATGCACATTGACACGGGGAGGGGGCACGGCTCCCTCCCTCTTTTTCTCCCGCGACCTTGTCCGGCTTCAATTCAGGGTCAGAAAACGAGTCAACAAGATGAGCGATTCACCACTGCAAGACGAACAACTGGAAACCGCTGACCAGGAAGTTCTCGATGAACTCATGGAGAAAGACGCCAAATCAGGCCGGGATCTCACCCGGTTCTGGTATTGGCTGACCTCAGGGCTGGGCATATTCATGGTCTTGTTCTACATGTGGAATTCAGGCGTGGCACCGGTCAGCACCCAATTCCACCGGGGTATCTACGTCCTGATCACCTTCGTTCTGGTTTTCCTGACCTATCCCATGAATTCCCGATCCCGCACCGATCGCCCCTCCATCAGCGACCTCCTGTTGGCTTTTATCTCGGTGGGTGTGGTGGGCTATTGGATACTTGAATTTGAAAATCTCAACTACCGCATGGGCTCCGAAACAACCCTGGACGCCATCGTCGCCGCGGTCGGCATCCTGATCAGTCTTGAGGCCGCTCGCAGGGTGCTGGGCATGTCCATGACCCTGGCTGGCCTGGGCTTCATGGCCTATCTCCTGTGGGGCAACCTGCTGGAGGACATTCCCGGCGTGCAGGCCTTTGCCCACGACGGCTTCCGTGTCACGCGGGCCCTGAATTTCCTGTTCTACAACCAGGATGGCATCTTCGGCATCATGGCCAATGTGCTGGTCACCTACGTGATCCTCTTCATTTTCTTCGGCTCTTTCCTGAAGTACTCCGGTGCCAGCAAGTTCTTCATCGATCTGCCCCTGGCCTTGGCGGGCAAAAGTGTCGGCGGCCCGGCGAAAGTTGCAGTTATCGCCTCGGGGTTCTTCGGTTCTGTATCCGGCTCAGCCATTGCCAACACTGTCTCGACCGGCGCCTTCACCATACCGATGATGAAGCGGGCCGGGTTCCGTCCCCATGTGGCCGGTGCCATCGAACCATCGGCCTCCATCGGCGGCATGTTCATGCCTCCCATCATGGGCGCCGGCGGCTTCCTGATGGCCGAAATGACGGAAATCGCCTACGTGGACATCATGAAGATGGCCATCTTCCCGGCCTTGATGTATTTCCTGTCGGTTTTTGTGATGATCCACTTCGAAGCCAAACGCTACGGTCTCTATGGTGCCGATGACCCCAATGCGCCTTCGGCCTGGCAAATCCTGAAAAAGGAATGGTTCTTGGCCGCCCCTCTGGTGATCATCGTGGTGATGATGCTCATGGGTCGATCGGCCGGCTTCTCCGCCGTCGTCGCCATCGTCAGCTGTGTTGTCGTCAGTTGGTTCACCCCCGACAATAAAATGGGCCTGCGAGAAATTCGCGAAGCCATGATCGAGGGCTCGCGAAACACCTTGATCATCGGCGCCACTGTTGGCGTGATCGGCATCATCGTGGGCACCATCAGTCTTTCTGGCATTGGGCTGAAATTCAGCGACATCATCATCAGCCTGAGCGGTGGATTTTTGCCCGCGGCCATATTGCTGATCGGCGTGGCCTCATTGGTCCTGGGCATGGGCGTGCCCGTGACGGCGGCCTATCTGATCACTGCCGTTTTAACCGTGGGTTCGGTTTCCAACATGATCGCCATGCAGCACTTTGGCATGCCTTTGTCGGATATGGAAATCACTCGGGGCATGGCCGAAAATGTCACTTGGGTGATGATCTCATCGCACATGATCGTGTACTGGTTCAGCCAGGATTCCAACATCACGCCACCGGTCTGTGTGGCGGCCTACGCGGGCGCTGCCATCGCCGGCGCCGACCCCTGGAAGACGGGCTGGACAAGTTTCAAATTCGCCAAATTCCTCTACATCGGCCCCTTCCTGTTTGCCTACAGTCGCGGCTTCCTGCTCAATGGCTCTCCGCTGGAAGTGGCCATGACCTTTGCCACCATTGCCCTGGCCACCATTGCCTTTGGCAGTGTGACCATGGGCTACCTCTCCTGCGGCATGAATCCCTTGGAATGGATCATCATGGCTGTGGCGACCGCGATCCTATTCTTTCCCGATCTGGGCCATATCATCCTGCCCTTCGACGTGGCCGGATGGGTGATGGATGTCGTTGGCATCCTGCTGTGGGCGGCCGTCTTCCTGTTGCAGAAGGCGCGCATCGCCAAAAACCCGAACCTGACGCTGCCGGCTCATGAGCAGAAGAAATTGCGGGAGGCCGCCGTATAGAGGCCACAACTCGCTTGAGAGAAAGGGAAGCCGCACTCCGGCTTCCCTTTTTTTACGCCAAACTGTCCAACCAGTTGGCCACCACTTTCTCCGCATCACCGGACCAGGTATTGCTGATGCCCTTTGCCACGGCGGGTTCCGGGAAGACCCCAAAATCGAAATTGTCAATATCCCGGCACTGACAGGATTTTTGATAGGCACGCAACTGATCAGCCGCCACGCGTCCGAGGTATCCGGCCGGCAACGGTGGGTAACCCTGCCGGGCGCCCGCCTGCCACCGCATCACCTCTCGCTTGTATTCCTTCAGCAGACTGATGGCCTCGTATTCAGGATGGCCTTGCAAACACAGCCAACGCCCTTCTTGCCTCTCCACTGCCAGGTGCACGCCGCCGCTAACACTGGCCAGAAGCACTTCATATCCAGCAGATTCGAATTGACCGGCGGTCACTTCATTGTGCCTCGAATGCGGCACCGCGACGAGAGGCTTGAGGCCCCGCAACAATGGGTGCCCGGGAGCCCGATGTTCGTGCTCGAACACCCCCCACACCTTGGGCTCGACCGGCTGCCGCAATTGTCCATGCCTGTGTTCCAAAACGGCATGGGTCGCCAGGCACGAGCACAGAACCGGAATCTTCGCCAACAAGGCCCAGTCCATCGCAGCAATCAAGGCAGCCCAGAACTCTTGCGTTGGCAAATGGGGATCGCTCACATTGGCCCCCGTAATCACCAACACTTCACAGCGACTGGCCTTCAACGCCGTCACATCCTGATAGTATTGCTTCATGTGGGCGGCCACCTCAGCACCCCGAGCAATGGCGGCAATGGAGAAGGGCACCAGTTCGACTTCCCTCCCCGACTGGGCGCCCAGCAGGGCGGCAAATTGCCGCTCGGAGACGACCACCGCGGCATCCGGCATCATGTTCAAAAAGCCTACGCGCAAACTCATCCTGGACCCGTTTCCTTGTTGGAGGATATCTGTGCTCTCAACCTGAGACCTGCAGTGGGCCGGGCACCAGATTTTTGTTCCCAACACGCCATGATTTGACGCCCGGGGACAACTGCGCTTATCTTCTTCGTCTGGTCTTCTTCGTCTGGTCTTCTTCGCCGGAAGCTTTCTGCGACGAAGTTGCTCTCTGCCCGCAGCCGGATGGCCCGGGCTCAACCGATCATGCCAACCACCGGTGATATCATGTGCGGTCGCATTGTCCAATCTGTTGCTCCCCACCAGCTCGCCGAAGAGTTCTTTCTCGACATGGTGCCCGATATTCTGCCGCGGTTCAACATTGCGCCCACCCAGGACATCGCCGCCGTATTGCCCAACCCCACCAGCGAAGGGCGCCTGATCCGCCAACTGCGTTGGGGCCTGGTGCCGCACTGGTCGCCCCACGCCGATGCATCAGCCCGCATGATCAATGCCCGCAGTGAAACTGTCTTGGAAAAAAGTTCATTTCAGGAATCGTTTCGCCAGCGGCGCTGCCTGATACCGGTCAATGGCTTTTACGAATGGCAAAATCGAGACGGCATCAAGCAACCCTACCTCTTTCAGAACCGCGAAAAAGGGCTGTTTGCCCTCGCCGGCATCTGGGATCGTTGGGAATACCCCGGCGGCAAAGAGCTTCACAGTTGCACCATCCTGACTACGGCGGCCAATTCCGTCATGCGCCCAATTCATCATCGCATGCCGGTGATCCTGCCCCGTAAAGATTGGGATTTGTGGCTAAAACTCGACCCTGCCCGGGCTGAAGAACTGACCGGCCTACTGGCTCCTGTGGCGTCGGACGACTTGCTGGCCGCTCCGGTCAGCCGCGAGGTCAACCGCCCGGCCTTCGACAATCCCCAGTGCCTGGAACCCATCTGGGATGATCCCGGTGGGCAACTCAATCTTTTTGGATAGGGCGGACCAGATGCAAGCGGATAAATCCTCTCAAAACGATTCCACTTCCCCGGGCATGCGCTTGTTTTTGGACAGCGCCGCGCCTGAAGCTTGGGCGCGCTTTTTGCCTCTGGGTGTGTTCCGTGGCATCACCACCAACCCGTTGTTGCTCGAACGCGCGGGCGAACGCTGCACCCTGGAAAACCTGACCCGTCTCGCCGGCACGGCGGCTGATTTGGGTGCGCGTGAGATTCAGATGCAGGTGTGGGGAGACACGGCTGAAGAAATGACTGCCTGCGGCGAAAAATTGGCGCAAATAACCACCTCACAATGCGGAGTCGTCGTCAAGGTTCCGGCCACCGAGCAAGGACACCTGGTCGCCAAACGCCTTGCCGACGCCGGTGCCCGCATCACCCTGACAGCCGTTTACAAACCGGGCCAGGCCTTGTTGGCAGCAGGATTTGGCGCCGCCTACGCAGCACCCTATTTGGGCCGCCTCTTGGATGCTGGCCAACCCGGCCGGGACATCGTCCTGGCCATGAATGACATTCTGCGGTCATCCGGTCACGGCACCAGACTGCTGGTCGCCAGCTTACGCCAAGCAGATCAGGTCGTCGACCTGGCCCGACAGGGCCTCGATACGTTCACCTTTGGCGCCAACGTCGCCACCGAACTTTTTACCGCCGAACTGACCGATCAAGCGGCCGCGCAATTCCAGGCGGCCGCCGTGAACATGAGCCAAAAATCTGACCAAACATAGAAGAAAGAGAAAATCATGCTGAAATCCGCAATCATCAGTGCCGCTGTTTTTATCCTGCTTGGAACCGGCGTTGCCAACGCCCAAAGCTACTATCAAAAAGAAGCCAGCCTCTACGCTGAATTGTTTGGCACCGGCGGTGAATTGTCGGTCAACTTCGAAAAAATTATTGATGGGAAATTCACGGTGCGCACGGGAGTGGGCCTCATGGGCGCCTCGTTCCGCAAGGGATACACGGTGCCCTTCGGCGCGAGTGTATTGTTGGGCAAGGACCGCAACTTCATCGAACTGGGCGGTGGCGGTACCTGGATTGACTTTGATGACAACGGCACCGATGACGTGTTGTTTGATCTGACTGAAGACCAGGTGGTGGGACACGCCATCGCTGGCTATCGCTTCATTGGTGACTACGGCCTCACCTACCGGCTGGCCTTCACCCCCGCCTTCACCAAAGACGGTTTCAAGCCCATGGGCGGCGCCGCATTTGGCTACAGTTTCTGAGCCAAACTAGGTGCGCTCCAGATATTGGGCCAAAAGGCCCGCGAGAAGCTCAGGCACCAGTTTCATCCGCTCGGGCGTTTCCACGTAGGCCACCCGCAATTGGGTTTGGCCGGGATTGGGCACGCCCGCGTCCATCTTGTAGAAGCCAGACATCGGTGCGGTCAACAGCGTCAACGATTCATCGGCCACCTGCACCGCACCCTCCTGGGCGCAATACAGCACAAAGGCCAGCGCGTCAAAACCCGCAGGCGCGATGTTGCGCACATCAACCACCGAATACAAACTCGCGTCGGGGCTCGAGACAATCAGGCCCGGCAT
>JADGEP010000023.1 GCA_016744275.1 Candidatus Krumholzibacteriia bacterium
GTATAGGTAATACTGAAAACAGCCTCAAAAATCTTGTTCAGGTTGGTCACAGCGGTTTTCTCTTTTTTGATGCGCATGACCTCCTGATTCTTGAAAAAAACCTCCCGGGAAATATCGGTGGCCGGGCCAACTATCTGCAGTGCTTCGCCGAAGCGCGGGGACCTTTCGTCAAATTCCTAAACGACGACGACCTGTTGCATCCGGAATGCGTGGCGCGCATGGCGGCGATCCTGAGTGACCGCCCCGAAGTGACGCTGGTCACGAGCTACCGACGGCTGATCGACGAAAAGGGAGACGCCCTGCCCGACGCTGCCTACAACATTCCGCTCAGCCAGCACGATGGTTCGGTGGATGGGCGCATTCTGGCGGCCTACATCCTGGCCCGCGGGATCAATCAGATCGGCGAACCGACCACCGTCATGTTCCGCAAAAGCGACATGGCCGACAGCCAGCCTCACCTGATGAGTTACGCCGGGTTGTCGGCACAGCGCAATGGCGACATGTCCATCTGGACCAGCCTACTGAGCCGGGGCGATGCGGTTTTCCTGACCGAAGGGTTGAGTTCGTTTCGGCAACACGGCAGTCAGGTGCAGAAAAGCGAAGCATTCCAACGGGAAGCCGTGGCGGCTTGGGTCACTTTGAAGATCCAGGCGAAACGAACGGGATTGGATCACGAGGTCGGCACTTTGTTCAACAGAGTGCACCCGTTGCCTCGGGCAGAAGAGCCTTGCGAAGATGGAGAAGCCCTGTTTGCCGCCGGCGATTTGGCCGGTGCAACCGCGGCATTTGAAGCACTGCTGGAGCAGGATTCTGCCGACGCTCAAACCCGTGGCAATCTTGCTTGCACCTATTGGGAACGGGGGCGACGCGAAGATGCTCTGTTGCAGGGTACGTTGGCCTGTTGCAACGATCCCGAAAACGAAACGACCAGCTTAAACCTGCAAGACATGATGGCGGCGATTGCCTGACGGCGATGATCAATCGCAGCTGGGGTAAGCCTTCCAGGCTTGGTGCACCGACGCCGCCTCGGAATCATCCAAACGAACATTCTGACGAGCAGGGAATGCGGCTGGACCTTGGTAGGTTTCCGGCAGCGGGCAACCCTGTTGGCTCATCAGCGCCTGCAGTTGGGCGTAGATTTGTTGCGGGTTGCGGCATAGCTCTTTGTATGAAATGACAAGCTGCCGTTCTGGCGAGACTTCAGCCAATCCTTTGGCGATGGCGGCTTCGGTATGGTGGATCTGTCCGACCACCTGTTCGGCTGCTGGAAGATCTTTCAACAGAGCGTACGCGGCGGGACGGAAGCTGTACCAGGCGTTGATATCGCCATGGAATGCGCGCCGCGCCTCGAGCAAAGACTGGGCATTCATGAATCGATCCCGCGTGACATGGATGAAGACACTGCCAGGCACCGCCTCAGCCAGCCACTCCAGATTCTCGTTCATGATCAACGCTTTTAAGGCCAGAGGCTTGTTGGTCACCTGCTGCCAGGCGGCCAACTCGGCGCAAAGGCGCCGCTGATCAATGCTCGCCAGTTCCCGAGAATTCAATTGGTGGGTATCGGATTCGGGCAGGAAACGGCGCCACCAGTACCAAAATTCATTCGGCGCCATCAGGCCCTGGGTCTTGCCCAGTCGGGAGGCGAAAGGGTCCGGATTTAAGGCGGTGCCGAGAGTCAGTTCGCCCCGGAAATCGTAGTCCGGGTCCGCGAGCATCTGCTGCACACGAGCCCCGACCCAGGGCGCGGCGTGAAAGCGGCTGATGAAATTGGTGGGCCAGGAAAAATGGCCGAGGTTCGCAAGCCATTGCAGAGCGAGAGTGGTGCCGCTGCGGGCGCATCCGACCAGAAAAACGGTGGGCTTGGTCGGGGTCGAACCCTCAGGCAATGCCGGTTCGCCAATGCGCGCCAAGTCGGCGTTCAGATGGCTGAGCAGGCGTTCCAAATTGTCGTTGCGTTGATGTTCGGTCATGCGGTTGGTCGTCGTCATGAGACCACCGCCGCGGCTCGGCTACCAGCCAGGATTTCGCTCACGGCCTGGATGATCTGCTGCATCTCCGCCGGCCCGTATCTTTGGTCGATGGGCAATGCGGTCAGGTGCTGGGCCAGGTGCTGGGCCTGAGGGCCACATGCGTTTCGCGTGAGGCAGTCGGGCCAATAGCTGGCGGCAAAAATGCCGCGCCGGTGCAATTGCGGGCGCAGATTTTCGCAGGTGTTGAGCAACGGGTAGGTCAGGGGAATACCATCGCCCGCGAAATCCGTGGCGAGTCCAAGGCTGTTTTCCTGGCCGAGCGCGTCGTTGAGCAGTTGGTAGTTTTGGCGGCGGCGATCGGCGGCCGCGTCGTAGTCGATGGCAGCCAACTGAGCCTGGGTTTGTGCGCTCATGGTCCTGATGGGCAGCTTGGCAAACATGATCTCGTGGGCTTGATGGCGGGAGAATCCGGCCCGGGGCCCTTGTTGGTCGCGCAACCGCATGTGTTCGTGGCGATCGTTGGAATCGTCGGGAGGCCATGAGCCTGATGCGGCGCCAACAAGATAGCCGCCGTCGGGCACACCGAAAAATTTCCGCGGCGAATAGAACGTGGCCGCGCCGCTCACTGGCGGGGCAAAGAAGGCCTGGCAGTTGTCTACGATCAGGCGGTCCGCAGGTTGGGTGGCCTGGCTCACGGTGGAATCCATCAGGCCAAAATAATTGATACGCAGCCAAAGCTCGTCGCTGGCTGGACTGATGGTTGTCATGGGTTTCAGGTGCTCGTCGAGAGGGTGAAAGACAGGCTCCACGCCCGCGTCACGCACGGCTTGCACCACGGTCTGGCAAACATACTCAGGCAGGTGCAGGCGACGACAATGGGCATGGTCCAGAATGGCCCGCAGGCAGTTGCGCCCGCTGTTCAGGCGGGTCGCGTGGGCTCCCAGGTGGGCGGCTTCCAGCGCAGTCCGGCCAGATTGGGGTTCGCGACCAAAGAAGCCACCGATTTCAAGTGCAGGACTATGCATGTTGGACCCTTGCTGCGGTGGGCAGTTGCCAGGGGCGGCTTTCGATGGCGGCACGCACATCAGCGCGTGCCCGGCGCATGGTCTGTTCGGCCTCGGGCACCTCAGCCCAGCCGGGTTTGTCGTGGCGTTCGAGGGGCAGCAGGCGATTTTCCAGATCCGCCGCACACAGCTCTTCGCCCATTTCCCGATCGTATCCGAAGACGTCCATCGAGGGGCCGCAGAGGGCCTCGACACACGCGATTTCCGTCTCATTCAGACCGGTGCGGTATTTGCCAAAGTTGGCTTTCATCACGGGCTGATCCAGGTTTTTCCAGTCGCCGGTACGGCCACTGGCAGCGATGGCATCGTCCTGGCGGTGGAAGTTGATCATGGCTTCGTGCGGCTCTAAACCGAGAAATTCGCAAATGTGTCCCAGTGCGCCCGCCGAGTTGGCCACGAGATCTTCGTACCGGGTTTGGTGCAGGTCAGCGCCTCCGGCCAGATAGCCCATGACTTGCCGGCCGCGGCGTTGGTCTTCGGCCCAGATGCGGGCCGCCCGTACGACGTCGCCGCGTAGGATTGACGACTTTTTCCAACTGAGAGCCATGTCCCGCGGGTCTCTCACCAGATAGACCACCTGCAGGCCGGGAAAGGCTCGCTGCAGAAAAGGCAGGTAGTGATAAATGTGGTTTTCCTTGATGAAGAGACGGCCACAATCGCTGGCGGTGGCCTCGGCAAAAAACAGGTGCCGCAGCAGAGCGCTGAGGCTGCGCTCGCTCACGTCCTGCCCCAAGGATTCTGCCGTCCAGGTGCGTTGCCAGGTGCCGAGTTGGGTGTCGAGCAATGCGATGGTATCGCCCAGCAGGTGCCGCCAGTTGTGATCCTGCTGCAGGTCGCCATATCGGCCCCGATTTTCGGCGAGGATGCGCATCAAATGCGAAGGCGAAGGGCTGCAAATATCGGGGTGGGCCCCCATCATGCGCGAGATCAGGTTTGAGCCTGAACGTTCGGAACACATGAGCATGGTGACTTGCGGCGTCATGGTCAAATCCTCTGTTTTGAACTGGTTGCGGCCAAAAATCTGCCGCTTGGGCAGCTCTTGGTGTTGCGATCCATTGCACTGCAGGTCAGTAATCCGACACTTGGGTAACTTGGCAGGCCTCCCAGGCAAGGCCGGATGGCGCCCACGGGAAAAGTCTCAGGTGAGACCGATGCCTGGCGTTCGGTTGTAACTTTCTGACACAAAACAAGTTGCATCGAGATATCACTCTCGTCCAGTCTGAACCGGAAGGTGCCGATCAGGTCCGAAGGGCAGTATCCGGGATCCTCCGGCAAATCTTCATACCTGTGTCCAAGCAACCCTCACGCCAGATGAGCGGCGGGGCCGTATTTTGGCGGTCTGCGGTGGGGAAACGGTCAGGGGCGGCTATTGGTCCCGTTTGATGGCGTGGATCATCTGGTCAAGCTTCTGCAGAAATAGCGAGCGGTCTTTTTTGGCAAAGGGAGGGGGCCCGCCCATCATGATGCCCTGATCGCGCAGCTGAGCCAGCAATTGCCGGGTGGCCAGGGCTTCGGTCACGTTGTCGGGGGTGAATTCGCGGCCTTTGTGGCCCAGAACGTGGGCGTGGTTGTCCAGGCAGCGAGCCGCCAGCGGGATGTCGCCGGTGATCACGATGTCATCCTTGCCGGCCTGTTCGGCGATCCAGTCATCGGCTTCGTCCAGGCCCTTATCGACGACCACCAGCTTGACCCAGTCGCCGCTGGGTATGCGCATGAAGCTGTTGGCCACCAGGGTGACCTGCAGACCATAGCGTTGGGCCACCTTGTAGGTCTCGTCTTTGACGGGACAGGCATCGGCGTCGATGTAGATATGAAGCATGAACTCTGCTTTTGGCAGCCCAGAGGGGAATCTGGTGGTCAGCGGACCGTGGTTGCGAGATTGGCGATCCCGCAACCCGGAAAAACGCGCAGGATCAGGACTCTTCTTCGTCTGTCTCGAATTCGTCCTCGTCCTCGTCCACAATCTTCAGGCCATCGGCATCATACCCCTCGGGCATGGTCTCGACCACGTTGCCGAATTCGTCCACCGAAATGATGGGCTCAGCGACCTCGATCTCTCCGGCGGCGATGGCGGCCTTGCGATCAGCTTTCGCTTGACGCTTGGCCTCTTTTTTCTTTTTCTTTTCCAGTTCTTTGCGGCGCTTCTCGAACGAGAATTGCGATCGTGCCATGAGCTTCGTCTTTCGTCGGGCAAAATAACTGCGGGTCGTGTACAGTCCAACGACGCGCTCATCATGTCCGGCTGTGTTCAAGGGAATCGGCAGACGTGATGGATGAACCCCGGGAATGTAGGTGAGTGAAGCGCCGCCGTCAATTGTCCTTTATTTGCACCCTGAGAGGAAACCAAAATGGCCGCCGAGTTGAATGCCATCGTGACCCACCGGATTGAAGTGGCTTCGGGTTTGATCATCCTGCGTGTGGCTCCCGAAGGCTGGGAGTTGCCGGAGTGGGAATCGGGCCAATTTGCCGTCCTGGGACTGCCTGGATCGGCACCGCGCACCATGCTTTCAGATCCGGCGCCTGATGATGAAGATCCCAACAAACTCATCCGGCGGGCCTACAGTATCGCCTCTTCGCCCGAAGAAAGGGGTTACCTGGAGTTTTACGTGACTTTGGTGCAATCCGGCCGTTTGACGCCGCGGTTGTTCGCCCTCAAGCCGGGCGACAAGGTGGTGCTGGGTAAAAAGATCAGCGGCATGTTCACCCTGGATGAAGTGCCGGATGGGCAGAACCTTCTGCTGGTCGGCACGGGCACGGGCCTGGCGCCGTACATGAGCATGTTGCGCAACGAACTGGAGTGCCACCTGGACCTCCACACGACGGTTCTGCTGGGCGCCCGGCACAGTTGGGATCTGGGTTACCGCGGCGAACTGATCGCCATGCAACGCTACTGCCCGACCTTCCATTACATTCCGGTGATCAGCCGTCCGGGCGAAGAACTGGTGCCGTGGGCCGGCCAGACCGGATACGTGCAGGACCTGTGGGACCGGGGGTTGGTCGAAGCGGCCATGGGTTCCAAGCCGACGCCTGAAAACACCCACATTTTGCTCTGCGGCAACCCGAGCATGATCGAAGGCATGATCGAGCGGTTGGGCACCGAAGGATTTGTCGAAGCGACCCGCAAGCAACCGGGACAGGTCCACGCCGAAAAATATTGGTAGTGCATCCGCCCCGGTCCATGGCATGGTCGTGTCCCGGGGCGCCTCGCCGCTGAACGCAGGCGCCGACGACTCCTCCACTGTCGAAAGGCCCGCTATGCGTAAGGCGTTTGTCACCATTTCCCTGTTGGCGATCGCAACCACCGTAGCACTGTCATTGGTTTGGCCTCCGGCCCGCTGGCTGTTGTTTGTATTGGTGCCCGCATTCTTATTGGGCGTGGTGGACATCGTGCAGCGCAAAAGCACGTTGCGCCGCAATTTTCCCCTCTTTGGCCGCGGCCGTTATCTGGCCGAAACCCTGCGCCCCAAAATCTACCAGTATTTCGTCGAGTCGGATGTCGACGGCACGCCGATCAATCGTGTCTTCCGGTCGGTGGTCTACCAGCGTGCTCAAAAAGAACGCGATACGATTCCCTTCGGTACCGAGTTTGATGTCTACCGCATCGGGTACGAATGGATGGCCCATTCTCTGGCCCCCGGTGACCCTCAAAAATGCGAGCACAACCTGCGCACCCGGGTGGGGCTGCCCGATACGGCGCGGCCCTATCACGCCAGCTTGCTGAACATCTCGGCCATGAGTTACGGCGCCCTCAGTCGCAACGCCATCATGTCGCTCAATGGCGGGGCTCAACTCGGCGGGTTTGCTCACAATACCGGCGAAGGCGGCATCAGCGACTATCACCGGCAACCGGGCGGCGATTTGATCTGGCAAATCGGCACCGGCTATTTTGGTTGCCGGTCCGAGGATGGCAGTTTCTGCCCCGAACAATTCAAGGAGCAGGCGCGCCAGGATCAGGTCAAGATGATCGAAATCAAGCTCTCACAGGGAGCGAAGCCCGGTCACGGTGGCATCCTGCCGGCGGGAAAAAACACGCCCGAAATCGCGGCCATCAGAAATGTCAAACCCGGCACCGTGGTGGTTTCGCCGCCGGCCCACAGCACCTTTGGCACGCCGGTTGAATTGATGAAATTCATCCAACGGTTGCGCGACTTGTCGGGCGGCAAGCCCGTGGGGTTCAAGCTCTGTATCGGCAATCGTTGGGAATTCATGGCCCTGTGCAAGGCCATGCTCACCACGGGAATCAAACCCGACTTCATCACCGTTGACGGCGGCGAAGGCGGCACGGGCGCGGCTCCGGTGGAGTACTCGAATTCCGTGGGCGCCCCACTGCGCGAAGGCCTGACTTTCGTGGTCGACACCCTGATGGGCTTTGACCTCAAGCGGGAAATCCGGGTCATCGCCAGTGGCAAGATCATTTCCGGTTTTCACATCGTGCGCGCCCTCGCTCTGGGGGCCGACATGGTCAGCAGCGCCCGTGGCATGATGCTGGCCCTGGGCTGCATCCAGGCCCTGGAGTGCAATACCAATCATTGCCCCATGGGCATCGCCACTCAAAATCCGGACCTCTATGGCGGGCTGGATGTGAAGGACAAGACCCAACGGGTGGCGAACTTTCACGGTGAGACCATCAAAAGCGTGGCGGAGTTGTTGACCGCCGCGGGGGTTGAGTCGGCAGTTGAATTGACGCGCTCTCACGTGTTTCGGCGCATCAGCATGCAGGAAGTGGCCTCGCTGGAGGAGGTCTATCCTTATCCCGAAATGGGCTGCCTTTTGCATGATGAATCACCGGCAAACCTGAGTCGAGATTTTGCAGCGGCGCAGGCCGAGACATTTGCGCGAAACATCTGATGGGGCCTGGGCGTATTTGAGACTTGAATCCGCCCCCCGATTCGAGGAGTCCGTGATGATCAAGTTTTTGTTGTGGTTGATCCTGTTTGTACTGTGCTGGCCAGTGGCGGTATTGGGTCTCGTGCTGTACCCCGTCGCCTGGTTGCTGATGCTGCCATTCCGCCTGTTGGGCGTTGTCGTTACTGGTGTTTTTGCCTTCATCAAGGGCATCATATTTTTGCCGGCCCGCATCCTGGGTCAAAAACCCAACTGAGCCTTACGTTCTGCCTAGCACCCTTCCACCTCTTTCAGCGTTGCGGGACGGGGCATGTCCTGTTAGCCTGACGGCTACTGATCTTGCCAACCTGGTCGGAAGTGGGACCATCAAGTGCGGCGCCAATATCTTCGAATTTTATGCCTGAGCTTCATTTCATTCGTTTCGTTCGTGCCATCGTTGGCCCGTGCCATGGATGTCGAAAACGAGTCCGTGACGGTGCAGTTGAAATGGAAGCACCAATTCCAGTTTGCCGGTTATTATGCCGCTGAGAAGAAGGGCTTTTTTGCAGAAGAAGGCCTGGCAGTGCGGTTGATTGAGGGTGGCCCTCAGTTGTCAGTGGCTGAGGCCGTCGCTTCGGGGCACGCGACATATGGTGTGCTGGCTTCGGAACTGGTGCAGGAACGTGCCCACGGCAAACCGTTGGCCCTCTTGGCTGTGATTTTCTAACACTCGGCCCGCGCGATCATTGTCCGTTCAGATTCCCCTGTATTTCGGCCCTCGGATCTGGTCGCTCAACCCCTGATGTTGAATGCAAGTGAGCAGGCCGAGTTTTTGGCCATGTTCAAGGCTGAAGGCGTGGCTCTCGACCGGCTGAATCTGATTCCCAAGGATATTGGCGCCATGGAAAAGCTGATGGCGGGCGACATTCTGGGCATGAATGGCAGTGTCGCCAATCAACCTTTTGCTCTGCGCCAGGCCGGTGTGCAGGTGCGTTTGATCCGGCCGGATGCCTATGGCATCGACTATTTCGGAGACAGCCTGATCACCACCGAGCACGAACGTGAGAACCATGCGGATCGTGTCGCCGCCATGACCAGAGCGGTGTTGCGGGGGTGGGCCTATGCCATGAACCATCCGGAAGAGATGGTGGACCACATTCTGGATCATTACCAACTCAATAAATCCCGGGAACAATTGTTGTTCGAAGCCGACGCACTGCGGGGGTTGATCCTGCCGGATTTGATCGACATTGGCCACATCAGCCATGAACGCCTCGCCCGCACTTTTGCCAGCTATCAGGAGTTGGGATTGGTGCCGGTGCAGTCTGATATCGACGGTTTGGTTCATGATCCTCTCCATTCTCATCGGGATTTTGGCCGATCCTTGCTGCTTGTTGGCCTGGTCTTGCTGGTGGTTCTGGTGGTGGCCGGATTTCTGATGCTGTTCAATCGCCAATTGCGACGCAAGGTGTTGTTCCACACCTCGGAGTTGGAAAAGTCCAACACCGCCCTGATGCACGAAATGAATCAGCGGATCCAGGCGCAGTCAAAGGCTGCCGAACGCGAATCACAGCTCCGCAATCTGATCGAGTCGACCCACGCGGTGGCCTTCGAATCTGATCTGGAATCGGGGATGTTTACTTATCTGGGCCCGCAGACCATGGAGCTATTCGGGTATTCACCGACACACTGGAAGACGTTTGACGACTGGTTCGCCGGCGTTCATCCCGACGACCAGGAAGACGCAAAAGAATTCTGTTTGCGGCAGACGGAACTTGGACTCGACCATGACCTGGAGTACCGCATCGTTTGTGCCGACGGGTCGTCCGTGTGGGTGCATGATGTGGTGACGGTAGTCCTGGAAAATGAAAAACCGGTGCGCTCGATGGGGGTCATGATTGACGTCACCAGACTGAAAGAGGCGGAGCACTCCAAATCCCGCATTGAAAAATCGTTGCGCCATTCGCAGAAGATGGAAGCCGTCGGCCTGTTGGCCGGTGGCATTGCCCACGACTTGAACAATCTGTTGCTGCCGATATTGGGCCACACAGAAATGATGGCGGAAGATCTCGCACCTGAATCGTCGCAGCGGGAGTCGCTGTCGGTGGTGCAGTCGGCGGCCGAACGGGCCCAAAGCCTGGTGCGCCAACTGTTGGCCTTTGGGCGCAAGCAAGTGCTCGAAGTGCGGCCCATCAATCTGAGTGAAGTCGTGGTGGGCTTCGAGCCCTTGTTGCAACGAACGATCACCGAAAACATTTCGATCAAAACCGAACTAGACGAAGTGGTGCTTTCTGTCCGAGCGGACATCGGCCAAATCGAACAGGTGGTCATGAACCTGGCGATCAACGCCCAGGATGCCATGCCGGATGGCGGACAGATGACAATAGGCGTCCACCAGGTGGAATTGGACGAAGATTTCCCCAGCAAATGGCAGGACGCGCGCCCAGGCAAATATGTGGTGCTGGTGATTTCCGACACCGGCCTGGGCATGGACGAGGCGACACAGGCCCGGGTGTTTGAACCGTTCTACACCACCAAGGGTGACGTGGGTGGCACGGGAATGGGCCTCGCTTCGGTGCACGGCATCGTGAAGCAGCACGGTGGTCACATCGACCTGTACAGCGAGGTGGGCGAAGGGGCTTCTTTCCGCATCTATTTCCCGGCTTTGGCGCCCGAAGAAGTGGGGGCCGTATCGGCACCGTTCCAGCCGAAGGCCGCGTCTACTGGTGAGATCCCCCGGGGTGCCGAGTCGATCCTGTTGGTCGAAGACGACGTCCATGTGCGGCGTTATCTCGAAGCGGTCTTGACTCGATTGGGGTATCGGGTGCACCTGGCAACCGATGGTCAGGAGGCCGTGGAAGTGTTCGACGGATTGAAGGATGAGCTGGACCTGGTACTCACCGATGTGATCATGCCCCAGATGTCCGGCCGTGAAGTTTATGAGCACGTCCGGGTTCTGCGGCCCGGCATCGCCTTCCTGTTCATGTCCGGATACTCGGACAACATGATCACCGAGCAAGGCCTGTTGGATGAAGGGCTGTTCTTTGTGCAGAAGCCATTCACCAGAGAAATCCTGGCGGTGAAGTTGAGAGAAGCGCTGGCCGCGGGCAATGCACAGCATTGATGCAGTGACTACGTCGTTGCCTGTGGTGATGAGGGTTAACAAAGGGGGCAGACCCGAATGGGCCTGCCCTCTTTCTTGATCACCAGACCTACTGCCTGAAACAGCCTACAACGCGTCAACAATCGCATTGAAGGTGGCGCTGGGGCGCATGACTTTTTCCGTCATCTCATCGTTGAGATGGAAGTAGCCTCCCATATCCATGGGCGCACCCTGGGCCGACAACAACTCCGCCACGATCTTCTCTTCATTCTCAGCCAGTGCCTTGGCCACACCGGCAAAGCGGGCCTTCAACTCGGCATCCTTGTCCTGTTTGGCCATGGCCTGGGCCCAGTACATGGCCAGGTAAAAACTGCTGCCGCGGTTGTCGATCTCGTTCACCTTGCGCGACGGGTAGCGTTCGTTTTCGAGGTAGCTGCCCACCGCTTCGTCCAGGGTCTCGGCCAACAGGGCGGCTTTGGCGCTGTCGTTATTGGCGGCGATCATCTCGAACGAAGGCACCAGGGCGCAGTATTCGCCGAGGGAATCCCAGCGCAGGTGACCTTCTTTCATGAACTGCTGTACGTGCTTGGGAGCCGAGCCGCCGGCGCCGGTTTCGAACAGGCCACCACCGTTCAGCAGAGGCACGATCGAGAGCATGCGGGCGCTGGTGCCCAGTTCCAGAATGGGGAACAGATCCGTCAGGTAGTCACGCAGTACGTTGCCCGTCACAGCGATGGAGTTCTCGCCTTTGCGGGTGCGCACGAGAGTTTCCTGCATGGCCGCGACCGGCTTCTTGATGCTGATGTCCAGGCCTGCCGTATCGTGCTCGGGCAGGTACTGATTCACCTTTTTGATCAGCTCGGAGTCGTGGCCGCGGTTTTCGTCCAGCCAGAAAGTGGTGGCGAAGCCAGTGGCTTTGGCACGGTTGACTGCCAGCTTGACCCAGTCCCGGATGGGCTCGTCCTTGGCCTGGCACATGCGGAAGATGTCGCCGGTTTCCACTTTTTGCGACAACAGGGTCTTGCCGTTGGCATCGACGATGTTGATCACGCCCTCGCCCTCGGCGGTGAAGGTCTTGTCGTGGCTGCCATACTCTTCGGCTTTTTGGGCCATCAAACCGACATTGGCCACGTTGCCCATGGTCGAGGGGTCAAACTGGCCGTTCTTCTGGCAGTCCAGGATGGTCTCCTGGTACATGGTGGCGTAGCAGCGATCCGGCACCATGGCGATGGTATCCTGCAGGGCGTCGTCGTTGTTCCACATCTTGCCACCGTCGCGCACGACATTGGGCATGGAGGCGTCGACGATCACGTCGTTGGGCACGTGCAGGTTGGTGATGCCCTTGCGGGAATCGACCATGGCCAGGGCGGGTTGGGTGGCGTACACCGCGTTGATGTCCGCTTCAATCTCGGCTTTTTTGTCGGCCGGCAGTTTGTCCAGTTTGCTGAGCACGCCAGACAGGCCGTGGCTCACGTTGGCACCGATCTCCTTAAGAGTGTCGGCATGCTTGTCCAGAGCAGCTGCGAAGTAGACCGACACCGCGTGGCCAAACATGATGGGATCAGAGATCTTCATCATCGTGGCCTTCAAGTGCAGCGAAAGCAGCACGTCGTCGGCCTTGGCGGCTTCGATCTGGGCCGCGTAAAATTTGCGCAGGGCCTTGACGTTCATGGTCGACGAGTCGATGACTTCGCCAGCCAACAGGGAGACCTTCTCTTTCAGCACCTTGGTGGTGCCATCAGCACCGACGTATTCGATTTTCACGTCGCCGGCGGCGTCCATGGTCATGGATTTTTCGCTGCTGTAAAAATCGCCTTCGCTCATGAACGCGACGCGGGCCTTGGAGCCTTCGGTGGGCCAGTCTTTCATCATCCGGTGCGGGTTTTTCTGAGCGAACTTCTTGACCGATACCGCGGCGCGGCGATCGGCATTTCCTTCACGCAAGACGGGATTCACAGCTGACCCAAGGACCTTGGCGAAGCGGGCCTGCAGGGCTTTGTCAGCGTCGGTCGTGGCTTCTTCAGGATAGTTGGGGATGTCGTAGCCTTGGCCTTGCAGTTCGGTAATGGCGTCCTGCAACTGGGGAATCGAAGCACTGATGTTGGGCAGCTTGATGATGTTGCCTTCAGGCTTCTTGACCAGCTCGCCCAGTTCGGCCAGGAAGTCGGGAATTTTCTGGGCCTCGGTCAGGTTGTCCGGAAAATTGGCGATGATGCGTCCGGCCAGGGAGATGTCGCGGGTTTCGACCTCGACACCGGTGCCCTTGGTAAAAGCCTGCACAACCGGCAGCAGGGAATAGGTCGCCAGCGCGGGCGCTTCGTCGATTTTGGTCCAGATGATTTTGGAGGAGGCCATGATTATCCCTCTGTTTCTTGAAGACTTCTTGAAGAGGCATTGCTTTGGGCCTCAACAGCCCGCATCAGCCCATTTGGTCGAATATCCATGAAACATAGATTGTATAGATATGGCCCATAGTCAAGGTCTTACGGGGTGTATATTATGCACCTCATGAAAGACGCTGAAATACAAATGAATGAGAAAAGGCAAAAGCAAGCCGGTGTGGGCTACGGACTGGCCGCATTCCTCTCCTGGGGGGTGCTGCCGCTGTATTTCAAGGCTGTCGCCGCGGTGCCTTCACTGGAGGTTTTGGCCCATCGGGTGGTTTGGTCCCTCGGTTTTCTGCTGGTTCTCACGCTCGTGCGCGGCCGCTGGAGCGCATTTTGGGCCCTGTTTCGCAATCGCCGCACCCAGGCGACCCTTGTGGTGACCACGGTTTTGATCGCGATCAACTGGGGAGTGTTCATTTGGGCCATCGCCAATGGGCGTCTGGTGGAGGCCAGCCTGGGCTATTTCATCACGCCTCTTTTCAGCGTGCTGTTGGGCTTCGTATTTTTACGCGAACGATTGCGGCCGCTGCAGGTATTGGCCGTATGCCTGGCCGCCGGCGGCATTGCCTGGATCACGTTTCAGTTGGGCCGGTTGCCCTTGATCTCGGTGACCCTGGCCGTCAGTTTTGGTTTTTACGGCTTGCTGCGCAAGCAGGTTCCGGTCAGCGGTATTCAGGGATTGACCGCCGAAACCCTGATTCTCTCGCCCGTCGCGCTGGCCTGGTTGGTGTGGCAAAAACAACAGGGCGGGTTGGTCTTTTTCCACCACTCCCTGCCGCTGGATGGCTTGCTCTCACTCGCCGGTGTGATCACGGCCTTGCCCTTGATCTGGTTCGCCGAAAGCGCCCGCCGCTTGCGCTTGGCGACCTTGGGCTTCCTGCAATATCTGGCGCCGACATTCCAACTGATGTTGGCAGTGCTGGTCTTTGGTGAACCATTCACCAGGGACCACGGCATCAGTTTTGGCCTGATCTGGATCGCCTTGGCGATTTACTCGGCCGACACGGCGTGGGGGATGCGGCCCCGAAAAATTCAGATACCTTGAGACCTGCCCGTTTGCCGGGTCCCGACTTCAGATCAACCAAGGAGAGCCTTTTGCCAACCATCAAAACCCGTTCCCAACAAAAAAACGCCTTCGCTGGCGGTTCCATGGAGGGCTCGGCAGAACTGGGCGTGCTGTTCGGATGCCTCAGCGGTGTTTGTGGAAAATGCGCGACCACGGTGCTTTCAGGGTTGAACAACCTGTCGGCTCCGACCGAGGAAGAAAAAGCCATGAAGTTGGACGCCAATCGCCGCCTCATGTGCCAGGCTAAAATCAACAAGGGAACCGTCAAACTCGACCTGGACTGATGCGGCCGCGAGTTGTGCTATAATGGTGCCTGCAATCACCGCAGGCATCACTCCAGGAGTTCAGGCACCAGTTCTCATGATCGCATCCAAGCTTCGTTCATTCATATCGGCGGGATTGACCGCCGGCCTCATTCTGGCCTTGATGCTGGTATTTGCCCCGGCCTCTGCTTTGGTGACCTTCGACTTTGAAACGCCCTACCTCGTGCATCCCGGGCAACAGGTTTGGGATTTCAGCCTGATCGAGGATGGCGGCCAGTACCACGCTTTCTATCACACCATCGCGCAGCACAACGCCCATCCGGCCCAGGCCGACACCATCTGGCACGCGGTGTCTCAAGACCTGAGCCGCTGGGAAATCCTGGGCCCTGTTCTCACCAGTGGCCCCGGATGGTACGACGAAGTGGCGATGTGGGCGCCGGACGTGGTCTATGATGAGGCCACCGGGCGCTGGGCGATGCTCTACACGGGCGTGGCCGAAGCCATGGTGCAGCGCCCCTGCCTGGCCTGGTCCGATGATCTGATGAGTTGGACCAAGAGCGTGGCCAATCCAGTTTTTGAACCCGATACCCTGACCTATCATTGGGCGCCTGATCAGGCCTGGAGTTCGTTCCGCGATCCTTTCGTTTATCACGATGGGGCGCAGTGGAACATGTTGTCCACCGCGGGCCTGCGCCTGGGTGGGTACCCGGGCTATCGGCGCGGAATCGTGCACCGGGCGGTATCAGCCGACCTCACCAACTGGTCGGATGCAGGCGTTTTCTACGAACACGATGGGATTGAGGGCAAAACCCGGGACCTCGAAAGCGTGCAATACGTGGTGCGCGAGGGATGGCATCACTTGTTTTTTGTCGAGCAGAACCTGGCTCTCGACAGCCATCCGACCAGTCACCTGGCGGCCGCTGATCCGGCGTCTTGGACGATGGCCAATCGCACCGACATCGACCATGGCTGGGCGCCGGAAATCAAACACTTTGGGTCCGGTGAAGAAGCTGGTGTTTTTGCACGCCTGGCCAAAGGACAGGACCCGCGGGATGGCTCCTGGTTCGTGACGGTGCGGTTCGATAGTCTGCGGTTTTCTGGCGGTGGACAGGTACCAGAGGTTGTCTTTGCCGAGCCGTTTGCCGGTCAGTGGCCGACACGTTTTGGAACCGCAACGGCGCCGACTTTTGGCGAGAATGCCGTCCTGCGGCATGACCCGCCGCAAGGGGTGGCCGGTCATGGCTGGTTCAGCACCTACGAACGCTATGGCGGTCCGCTGTCCGGTTCCGGTTCGCCGGGCGCAGCCTGGGGCGCTGAAGGCACCGCGCGCCTGGAGTCGCAGCCCTTCACGATCACGGGCGACCACCTACGCCTGCTCTTGGGCGGCGGGTACTATGCCGAGACCTGCTACGTCGCGCTGGTGGATGACCTCACCGGATTGGAACTGTCGCGCATTCACACCAACAACATGATGGGCATGGCGGAACGGTTGTGGGACCTGCGTCCCTGGCTCGGACGCACCGTGCGCCTGGCGATCGTGGACGAAGAAACGCGGACCGGTGGTTGGATTGCCGTTGACGGCATTGAGGAGCGCGTGGGCAGCCTGGCGACTGTACCAGGCTTGCCTGAAGCGGAATCTGCCGTATCAGGCCTGATTGCGTGGCCCAACCCGTTTAATCCACAAACGCTTGTGCAGTATGAGATTGCTGGCCATGGGGCCTCATGGATGGAGATCTATGATGTGGCGGGTCGGCGGGTGTGGCAGTCGCCCAGGCACATGGCCCAGGGCGAATCCCAGATCATCTGGAATGGTTGCGACCAGTCGGGAAGGTCCTTGTCCAGCGGATCCTATTTGGGCCGGATTATGCTGGAGGGCGAGGCGGTGGCCCAAGTGCGGTTGGTCTTGCTGAAATAGATTTGGACAAAAGATGCCTTCAAATTTGACAGCCCGCCTCTGATCATGCTTCTTGCCTCTTCGCCAATTTTCGAAACGCCCGAAAGGAATCTCCGTGAAATCCTTTTTCGTGATTTGTTGCCTGATGACCGCTGCCCTGCTTTTGATCTTTTGCAGCGATGACAAGACCGGCAAAAGCTCCGCCTACGCCGAGTCCGCCTCTCACGCCGACGAATTGAAATAGCGCATTGGGATAGAGCACTGGGATAGAGCAAAGAAGAGGGCCGCCGCGAGTTGATCGCGGCGGCCCTCTTCTTTGAAAACATACTTGTGGGCTCGCCTAGCGCCGCGGCACCTTGGCGGCCACACGGCCCAATCCCCACTTGGTGGCGAAGGCATCCAACACAGTTGAATCTGCGCCTACGTAGCGCATGGCTTCAGCGTCCAGGTCGCACGGCGCGTCATGGTCAAGGTCGGCCAGACGGCGACTGAGCAGGGCGTTGTCATGATCGACTTCCAGCTTGGTACGCAGACCCTTGGCGCCGCGCACCGGCAGGGTCTCCACCCGGTCCAGGTCGGCATAGATAGCGTCGAGGTCTTCAAAGGCACCGAGCAGAGCGGTGGCGGCCTTGTCGCCCACCCCGCGCACACCGGGAATGTTGTCGGCGGCGTCGCCCTTGAGGGCCAGGAAATCACGGACCTGGTCAGCCCGCACGCCCATGCGCGCAGGCACGCTCTCGGCTGTCCACCAGTCATCCTTGGCCAAATTGTAAATGCGCACTCCGGGCTTCAACATCTGGGCCATGTCCTTATCACCGGTGACAATCACCACCTCACAACCATCAGCTTGCAGGCGGTCAGTCAGAGTGGCCATGATGTCGTCCGCTTCAAACCCGGGGCAGGTGGCCGTGACGATGCCCATGCTGTCGACCAACTCACGGCAGAGATCAAATTGGGGCACGAGTTCTTCGGGCGGTGCGCCGCGGTTGGCTTTGTAGTCGGGGAAAATATCGGTGCGGAAAGTCTTGGAGCCCGCATCAAAACAACAGGCAACCAGTTCCGGCTTGTGCTCGTTGAGCAGCTTCTGCAAGGTCATGCCCAAGCCAAAAACGGCGTTGATGGGCGTGGTGCCGTCGGGGGCGGACATGCTGCGCATGGCAAAGAAGGACCGAAAAACATAGGCCATGCCGTCGATGAGATAGGCGGTCTTGGACACGTGGAATCCCTTCCAAAAAATGTGCTGACGATCTGCCTGACGAAATTGCTGGCGAACCTGCTAACGAATTTGCACGACCCGCGTCTGGGCCACGGCCTCACCGCTGCGCCCCCGCACAAGATACACGCCGCTGGCGGCGACGCTGACGACGCCGCTGGACCTGGTGGAGGGCGTGGCGCGCGGTATCGACATGTTCGACTGCGTCATTCAGACCCGGCACGCCCGCTCTGGGGTGCTCTACACGACACCTGGGCGCATCCGCGTGACCGATTCACGCTTTCGCCGCGACATGTACCCGGTGGACACCAGCTGCGACTGCTACACCTGCACCAACTTCACGCGGGCCTATCTGCACCACCTGTTTCGAGTGGGCGAGATTCTTGCGGCGTCGCTGTGCAGCATCCACAACATCCACTG
>JADGEP010000240.1 GCA_016744275.1 Candidatus Krumholzibacteriia bacterium
CTCGAGCAGAGCCAGGCGCACTTCACGCAAAGCTTCCTTGATGTTGTCCTCGGTCAAGCGGTCCGTCCCAGCCAGTTTTTTCATGGTCTGGTCGAGGCGCTTGGTCAGATCCTGGAACACGTTTGCTCTCCGCTTCGCTGCGCGGTCCGCCCCCTTGGGGCAAGTCCCGGACAGCGGAAAAAGGCGTCAGATACCCTCGGGCAGAGTCCCGCCCGGGGTTCACACGCACAAATGCACACCGAATCGCCCCTCTGATCAAGATCAGAAAGTGGGCGAAGTCGCTGCGACAAATTATTGCCGTTGCGTAACTTAACCTACACGATCAACCCACAATGGCGCGGCGCCAATTGAGGGTGTTGTGCAGACCGGAAAATCTAACAGTTGGGGCCGGTTTTGGCAAGGAATCAGGGGTTTGGGCCGCGTAACAGAGAGATCCGTTCGCGCCGGTCCGTGGCTCCGAAGAGCCAAGACCCGCTGACCAGAATGTCGGCTCCGGCCTGCCGGCATTGGGGCCCCGTGACATCGTTGATTCCCCCATCAACGTTGATCAGGTAGTTGTGCCCCTCGGCCTCCCGCAGGCGCTGCAGTTCCGAAATTTTATCGAGGGCCACCGGATTGAATTTCTGGCCGCCAAAACCT
Source organism: Candidatus Krumholzibacteriia bacterium (assembly GCA_016744275.1). Taxonomy (GTDB): domain Bacteria; phylum Krumholzibacteriota; class Krumholzibacteriia; order LZORAL124-64-63; family LZORAL124-64-63; genus JAGRNP01. Next base: position 640 of record JADGEP010000240.1, read on the forward strand.
GGCTGCACGCTCATCACCAATACCAATTCCACCTGGTCCAGCCAGGGCAGAATAGACTCCAGGGGCGTGTCCGGATTCAGGCTCAGGCCGGGCTTCATCCCCAGTTCAACAATCCGGGCGAGAGTCGGTGCAATTTCAGCTTCGGCTTCGATGTGGATGGTCAAGCCGTCGACTCCCGCCTTGGCGAAAGCCTCCAGATACTGATCGGCGTGGCTGATCATCAGATGGGCATCCAGAGGCAGGTCACTGATCTGGCGCACAGCCTTGCAGATAAACGGCCCAAATGAAATGTTCGGCACGAAATGGCCGTCCATCACGTCCAGATGAAGCAGATCAGCACCAGCGGCGACCATGTCATCCACATCAGATTTCAGGGCAGTGAAGTCAGCCGAAAGCAGGGACGGGGCCACCCAGGCCTGGCCTTCAGCGGGACGAGGCAACCAATTCAAGGTGCTCTCCTTTGCGGATGCGTTGGCCGGCGGGCGGATTTTGGGAGAGGATCATGTTCGGTGCCGTCCGGGAGGTGCGCTTGTAGGTCACCGGCGCCAGGACAAACCCTGCGTCGGCGATAGACTGCCGGGCTTGATAGAGCGGCACTCCGCGCAGATCGGGCATGCGCAAAAGCTCGGTGGCCGCAGGTTCGGCCACCACCAGGTCCACCACGGCGCCCTTGTAAAGCTCTATCCCTGGAACGGGGTTCTGGAAGTCCACCACCGGTTCCGTCACGCCGGTTCGCCGCACGCGCAGCACCCGCCCCAAACGATAATTTTCCCGCTGCAGTGTGATTTCAGCCTGGCGCAGCGAAAGGCCCGCCAATTGAGGCACGGCTCCGGCCGGGGGCCCACTGCTAGTGATCACGCGTACAGTGCGGCCGCCACGAATACGCGATGAGGGGCCGGGCACCTGGTCGAGGATCATGCCCACCGGGATCGTCGGATGCGCCCGCTGCCGCGCCACCTCGACCTCAAGACCCACGGTGCGCAATTGGGTGCCGGCACCGGACTCACTCATGCCTCGCACATCCGGCATGGTGACAACCTTGTTGCTGTGAATGATCGAAGGCAACACATAGAAATTCACGGCCAGTAGCACGACGCCGCCGGTGACGATCAACCCCATGATGAGCAGGAGAAATTTCCAGAGTTTCAAGTCGCGTTCCTTTGCGTTCCTTCGCTGGTCAGTCGGTCTTGCGCAGCCGTGCCGCGAAGAAGCCATCACCCTGGCACTCGTGCGGCAGCCAATACCTGCGCCAAATCCCCTCGCCATCAGGCTCGGGCTCCAGGTCGTCGCGATCCTTCAACAGTTGGGCCAGGACCTGATCGTTCTCTTCGGGCTCCAACGAACACGTGCCGTACATCAGCCGTCCGCCCGGCGCCAACAAATCCGCAGCGCGGTGAGCCAGCATGGACAGCGTCGCGGCCTTGCGCTCAGGAGTCTTGGCCTTCAAGCGCCAACGGCCATCGGGGTGATGCCGCAGCACGCCGGTGCCGCTGCAGGGCCCGTCCAGCAGAATACCGCCAAAACTGCCCGGCGCAAAGGGCGGATATTCCCCGTCGGCCATCAACAAAGGCACCTGTCCCGGCGCAACTCGATCCATCGTATCACGCAGCAGGTTCATCCGCTCGGGGCGGTTGTCCATCGCCAAGAGTCGAGTATCATCAGGCAACAAAGCATGCAAATGGGCCGTTTTCCCGCCCGGAGCCGCGCACATGTCCAAAACCGGCCCTGCCGTTGCCAGGCCTTCGGCCAACCAGGCCGTGGCCTGTTGCACTGTCGCATCCTGAACAATGAGGAAGGGCATGCGTTCCAGGCATTCGCGCAACAAGGCTCGTGCTGGGCGTTCTGCCATAGTCAGGGTGCCAACGGCCCCACTGGGTTCAGCCGCGATTCCGGCCTCCGCCAATTGCTGGACAGCGTCCGCCGGCGCATGATCGCCCAAGACGTGCAGGTGCAGGTCCACCGCTTGGTTGTTCCAGTCGCACAGCGCTTCGGCCGCCGCCGGACCAAAGTTTTTCACCCAACGGGTCACCAGCCAAGGTGGCAAGCTGTACCAGGCCGACAGCCAGCGCGGGCGGTCCGATTCAAAATCGGCAAAGACATTGCGCAATCCGGCCTCACGATGCTCTGGGGTCGGGTTCTCCCCCAGCACCTGCCGCCGGATGGCCTGCAACATGCCGTTGACAAAGCCCACTTTGTTGCGCCCGCTCTTGAGGCGGCACAACTCTCCGGCCTGATGGATCGCCGCATAGGCCGGCACGCCATCGAGACCGAGCATCTGATGCAGCGCCAAACGCAAAATACACACTAGAACCGGATCATTGGGCGGACGTTTGCGGCTGAATTCCGTGATCACATGGTCGTAACGCCCCTGCCACTGCAAGGTGCCGCGGACCAGCTCAGCCAGGAAGGCGGCCCCGCGCGCATCCGGCGCCTGGCCCAGGGCTCGGTCCAGAACAGGATCGAGGTTTTCCCCCGCTTCCACCGCCAGCAATACGTTCAAGGCCTGCAGGCGTACTGGGTCACAACTCATGAGCGCAAGACATCCCCGGCTTGCAGGGCAAACCCGCGTAAGAATTCATCGATGGCCAGGGTTTTGCGGCCGGGACATTGCAAGCCCGTCAACAGCAGCGATCCTTCGCCGCACGCCACTTCGACACCTTCGGCGGCCACCCGCAAAACGGTGCCCGGTTCCTTGTCGGTCGTCAGGAAAGACATGGGCCGCGCCTCGGTCACTTTTAAGGCCTGCTCACCCAGGTAGGTGGTCGTTCCAGGCCAGGGCTGCAGGGCCCGGATCTGATTGTGCACCGTGACCACATCGCGATCCCAACGCACCGCCGAAAGTGTCTTGGTCAATTTGGGCGCGTACACCGCGGCCTTGTCGTCCTGATCCTGGGGATCAACATGACCGGTCTGCAATCCGCGCAAGGTATGGATGAGCAGGTCAGCCCCCTGGCCAGCCATCCGGTCCAAGAGTTCCCCGCCATTGTCTTCCGGCCCAATGGCTATGGAACGCTGGGCCAGGACGGGCCCCGTATCGACGCCCGGATCCATGCGCATGATCGTCACGCCGGTCCAGGTATCGCCGTGCAGGATGGAATATTGCACCGGAGAAACGCCCCGCCACCGCGGCAGCAGGCTGGCGTGCACGTTGATGCAGCCATAGGTCGGCGCCGACAGCAGGGGCTCGCGCAAGATGTGGCCAAACGCGACCACCACCACGGCGTCCGGATCTTCGGCCATCACCGCAGCCGAAACTTCTTTGCCCTGCCCCTTGCCAAAATCCATAACCGGGATGCCGTGCTCCTGGGCCGCCGCTTTGACCGCCGTGGGCAACATTTTGCGCCCCCGCCCCGCCCGGCGATCCGGTTGGGTGATCACCAGCGATACGTCGAAGCGGGCTTCGATCAAGGCTTCAAGGCTTGGCACCGAAAAATCCGGAGAGCCCATGAATACGATTTTCATCGCCGGTTCCTATACATTGGGGAACATTCCTTATCCACGATGCGACCAACTGAACAGGCGCCTCAGCCCGATGCCCAACAGCCGCGGACCAAGCAGCCAACGATCCAGGACCGACAAATGGTCGATAAAAAGCACGCCATCCAAATGGTCGACTTCGTGCTGAACAATCCGGGCCAACAATTTGTCATTGCGCAAAGTCTGGCGCCCCTTGCGACCGGGGACTTCGTACTCCAACTCCACTCCGCGCGGCCGCACCACGTCGGTGTAGAGGCCGGGAAAACTGAGGCAACCCTCTTCAAAAGAAACCTCGCGCCCAAAGGTGCGCCGGACCACCGGGTTCACGAGGTCCACCCGTTGGCTCCCCTCAGGAAGGTCAGGATCCCTGACCACCACCACGCGCTGGTTGACACCGATCTGGGGAGCGGCTAACCCGACTCCCCCATCAGAGCGTGGGTCTCTGGGGCGTCCGACTCCACTTCGGGAGCCCGGCGCCGCAGACAGCGGTCTCCAAACAGGCGAATCCTCGAGATTCCCACCTGAACCTACTCGCTTTCGGTAACGACTCCGTTGACGGCCGATTTGGCCACTTCGACCTTCACGCCTTCGGCGATCGTGACGATGATGCGATCAGCTTTGACATCCTTGACGGTGCCGAAGATGCCGCCGGTGGTGACGACTTTGTCGCCGCGCTTGATGGCCTCGATCATGGCCTTGCGCTGATCGGCCTGTTTCTTTTGGGGCCGGATGATCATGAAATAGAAGATGGCAAAGATGGAGCCGAACATCAGCATGGTCATCAGGCTGCCACCACCGCCGCCGCCGGCGGCCGGGCTGCCCATGGCCAACAGATTCATCGGGAGCATAAAACTCTCCTCAGCAGAAAGACTGGGATACAACTGCGGCGGCGATTGAGACCGCGCCGCGGGACGAAACTCGCCCCTCCAAAATGGTCGGTGATCGGGGATTGGTCAACTTTGGGCTATTTCTGCCGCCGACTCTTGTGCCCACCCGCCTGCTGCCCACTGCGAGCAGCCGCCAAGCGGGCCTTTTCCCCATCCTCCCAACGCCCAATGGCCTGCTTGGCATAGGCGGGATACCGGTCCTCGCCAATGGCTTGCCGGATTTCGGCCATGAGTTCCTGATAGTAATGCAGATTGTGGATCGTAGCGAGAGTTGGCCCCAATATTTCATGAGCCTGGAAGAGATGCCGGATGTAGGCCCGGCTGTGGCGCGCGCACACTGGGCAGCCGCATTGGTCATCAATGGGTCGGCTGTCCTCGGCGTAGGTCTGATTCTTGATCACCAGACGGCCATCTCGCGTCAGGACCGTGCCCGTGCGAGCCATGCGGGTGGGCAAGACACAATCGAACATATCGACCCCCATTTCGACGCTGGCCAGGATGTCGTTGGGAAAGCCCACACCCATCAGGTAACGCGGCTTTTCCAGGGGCAACAATCCCGCTGCCAGCTCTGTCACTTCACGCATCGCCGTGATCGGCTCGCCCACCGACAACCCGCCAATGGCGTAGCCGGGCAAATCCAACTCCACCACTTCGGCGGCCGACTTGCGCCGCAGGGTTTCGTCCACCCCGCCTTGCATGATGCCAAACAGAACCCGCTCCCAACCGTCGCGATACTCGCGTCCGCCAAAGACATCGCGGCAACGTTTCAACCACCGGGTGGTGCGCTCCACCGCGCGGGCCACTTCAGGGGGGTCAGCGCCGTAGGCGGCGCACTGGTCAAACGCCATGACAATGTCCGAGCCCAGGGCCAGCTGGATTTCCATGCTCAATTCGGGGTTGAAAAAGTGCTTGCTACCATCCAGGTGGCTGCGAAACTCCACGCCTTCTTCGGTGATCTTGTTCAATTCATTCAATGAAAAAACCTGAAAGCCGGCGCTGTCGGTCAGCAATACGCCATCCCAGCCCTCGAACTTGTGCAGGCCCCCAAAACGCCCCACCAACTCATGGCCCGGACGCAGATACAGATGGTAGGTATTGCCCAGAATCAATCGGGCGCCTGTGTCCCACACCTGTTCAAACGTCACGGCCTTGACGGACCCCA
>JADGEP010000241.1 GCA_016744275.1 Candidatus Krumholzibacteriia bacterium
AATTTGAAGCGACCTCGGCCCGCTGTCCAAAATGTGGGACTGAGCACAAGATCTAGCTTTCCAATTCCACTCCGAGGCCATCGGCTACCCGGTTGACGAAATTGAAATAAGCCGTGATGGCGCAAACATCATGGATACCGCGGTCGTCCAGGCCGGCGCGGCGCAACGCATCGGCGTCGTCGGCGTTCATCAATTGCGGCGTGGTGGTCAGTTTGGCGGCGTAGTCGAGGATGATCCGGTCCGGTGCCTCCAATTCCGCCTGGGTGTGATCGTTCTGCAGGGCCTTCAAAAGCGCGTCTTGTTTGCCCTCGTTCATATTTGCCGCTGTCAATAATCTACGGAGACCCGCCCCGTGATGAGTCACTCAGTAGTGGCAGGCATTGCGGGCCGAAACCACCACGCCGATCATCTCGCGTTGCTTACGGCTCAGGGGGCCGCGCGCATACATCAGTTGGCGATACATGTCGTAGTGCAGGCGCAGCATTTGGCTGTGCACGCCGTGGATCTGCAGGATGTTGTCCCGGTCGTTGACCTGGTCGTTGGGGTCGATGGATTCGGGATCCAGGTAGGGGATGTAGGCCAAGGTTTCTCCTGTCGGTCGGGATCTAAATGTCACGATCCACTATACTGATGTTCATGTCTCCCCGCAGGAACGACCACAGAATTTGCCGCCCGTATTCGGTGCCGATCGACTCGGGGTGAAACTGCACCCCTTCCAGGGGCCACTGCCGGTGCCGCACACCCATGACCAGGCCTTCGTCGGTCCAGGCGGTCATCACCAGCTGGGGCGGCAGGCCGTCTCGCGTGCCGACCAGCGAGTGATAGCGCATCACTTCCAGAGGTTCAGGCAGGTGGCCGAACAACCCCGCCTGATCGTGCAGGATATAGCTCGTTTTCCCGTGGCGCGGTTCCGGCGCCCGCACAATCTTGCCCCCAAACGCCTCTATGATTCCCAGATGACCCAAACAGACGCCCAGGATGGGCACGGTTTCGCCCAACTGCAGGATCACCTCGCGGCAGACGCCAAAATACTCCGGTTTTTCGGGGCTGCCCGGCCCGGGCGAGATGATGATTCGTTCCGGCGCCAGCGCGCGCAGTTCTTCCACGGTGATGGCGTCATTGCGAAACACTTCGGGCTCTGCGCCATCGCACATCTCGGCCACGATCTGGAAGAGGTTGTAGGTGAATGAGTCGTAATTGTCGAGAATGACGACCTTGGGCACTGGGTGCTCGTTCATGCTGCGCCTCCGTTGTTCAGCGTGGAAATCGCCGCAATCATGGCCCGGGCCTTGTCCATGGTCTCTTCGTATTCCGCATCGGGGTCACTGTCGCTGACCACGGCGCCACCCACGCCAAAGGTGGCCACGTTGTCCTGGCAAACGATGGTGCGGATCACCATGCCCAGGTCCATGGCGCCGCCGGCGTCTATGAAGCCCAGAGCGCCGCTGTAGATTCCACGTTTCACCGGTTCGATGCTGTCGATGATCTTCATGGCCTCGATTTTGGGAGCCCCGGTCATGGAGCCGCCCGGGAAGCAGGCCCGCACCAGGTCAAAAGCGTCGTATTCGGCTTTCAGTTCGCCGCGTACCGTGGAGACCAACTGGTGCACCGTGGCGTAGGTCTCGACCACTTGCAATTCGGGCACAGTCACGCTGCCGATCCGACAAACCTTGCCCAGGTCGTTGCGCACCAGATCGACGATCATGATGTTCTCGGCCTGGTCTTTTTCGGAGTCGCCGAGTTCGGCTTTCAGTTGACCGTCGGCCTCGGGTGTCTCGCCGCGGGGGCGGGTGCCCTTGATGGGCCGGCTCTCCACGGTGCCACCGGCGTCCAATTTCAGAAACCGCTCGGGCGATGCGCTAACCACCTGAAAACCAGGCAGTTGCAGGTAAGAGGCGAACGGCGCCGGATTGATTTCCCGCAGAATGCCGTACAATTCCCAGGCAGAGCCTTTCAGGTCCATTTCCAGGCGTTGGGTCAGGCAGACTTCGAAAACATCGCCGGCCAGGATGTGCTCGCGGCATTGCTGCACGGCGGCTTGGTATTGTTCGCGGTTGAAATGGGCGCGAGGGGCGGTAGGGTTTTCCATGGGTACGGCCGCCGAGCCTGTTTTGGTGAAAACCAGGCTCTCCAGTTCAGCCTGCCATTGCGCAGTGCGTTCGGTGGCAAAGGCTTGGGCGTTCGTTCCTCGTCCCGTGATGTGCAGTGTAGCTTGCTCTTGGGCATGATCGTAGGTGAGCACTTCGTCGATGACCATGAAGGCCAGGGCGGGCAAGCCCAGGTCGTCGGTGCCGGTATCGGGCAAATCTTCTATGGAATAGGCTGTTTCGTATCCGAAATACCCCATCAGGCCTTGGGTGAATGGAATCTGCCCGCTGCCGGCATCCGATTCGCCATAGCGTGCGGCCAAATCGCGCAGGGCGCCAAAAGGTTCACCCTCGAAACAATCGACATCCGGTGCTTCCAGTGCATCCGGTGCATCCGGGAATTGCCCATCCGGCCGCCGCCAGGTCTGTAACTCGAAGACCAGGTTGCGTTTGCCGTTTGCCTGGCGCCTTCCGGTCAATAGGGCCGCCGGCCGCCGGCCAAGGTAGGAAAATCGGCCGGGATGCTCCTCATTCAAGCCACTGTCCAACAGAAAGGCGCATTCGTCGGTGCCAAAAAGCTCAGCGCAGCGCCAGAAAGGCCCTGGGAGGTCTATTTTGGTGCTGAGGGTGTGGCGCAGGATATTGTTCATGGATCGGGGCTTCCCGCTGAAGTTGAAAATGCTGTGAATCAAGACTCGATGCCCACAATCTGCACTCATCAGCGCATTCGTCAAGGTGCTCGGTGAAGCCGGGCGGATTTGGGGTTCGATGATGGGCATATGGTTTTTGCAGGAAAGTGCTGCCCGAAGGTGAGAAATAGGTGAAATGTCGTTGCGGTCAATCTTCCCCGATTGACAGAAGCCCCCGCCACAGGCTAGATTTCCTCCCCCTGACTTAGTAAGACAAGTTCCTTCCGAGGAATGTTCAAAGACGCGACCCACCCTGTGTGCTCGGGAGAATCCTAGGGGTGCCGTCCGGCTATGAACAGATCACCACGAAAATCTCTGGAACCGCACGGCGTGGGAGCGACGTCTCGTCGGATTTGGGTTTTTCCTCCCCTGTGGGATGTGACATGGGTTTGAAGGATCGACTGCAAAGTAAAAAGACTGCTACCCTGATTGGTGTCTTGACGGTTTTGATCTGCCTTAGCTCGGCTTATGGTCTGCCCCGGAAGGATCTATTCACCAACGTGGGGTTGCTGGGCCTGACGGTGACGAACCTGGGTTACAACGGCAGCGGGTGGGCCGGCAATGGTTCCCAACCCTCATGCGAATACCCCATTTTTAGTAATGTTGAGCACGTTTTTGTGGCTGGCCTCTGGATCGGTGCGGAAACCGCCGATGGCCGGCGCCTGGTCTCCACTGGAGCTCAGGACAATTCAACGCTTTCGGCAGGTGAAGAGACCCGCGAGTTCAACGATCTGCCGCAGCCTGATCCGGACAATGGTGTTGAAGGCTTTGAAGTGCGCAACTGGTCAAATCGCCAGATTGACGAAGACCGGTATAGCCCCCGAGCCCTGGCCACCCAGCACATCGAACTGGGCTTTGATGACTATCGTCAAAACGTCACCAGCCACACGCCCATCGGCGTGAAAGTCATCTTGCGTGCCTTGGCGTGGTCGGCGCCTTTTGCCGATGACTTCGTCATTTTGGATTACAGTATCATCAACGTCTCGGGCACCGAATTGTCCAACGTTTACGTGGGCTACTGGAATGATACCTCCGTCGGGAATACCGATGAAACCAACCCCTACGACGATCAGGCTGCCGTCGGTTGGAATTATTATGACGATCTGAATGGTGGTTGGGGCCCCTCCGAGTGGGTCCCTGAAAGCGCGACCGTCGAGGGCGATGATAGAATCTGGATGATGTACGAGCACGATGCCGATGGCGAAGAAGGCTTGGCCACCAGTTGGATCGGCACGCGTTTGTTGGGTTCGGAACCAACGCCTGAACCGGAGCCCGGCACAGCGCCCGTATCTTACAATGCCTGGACTTTTCGCCGTGTGCCCGCCCAGGACGATTGGTTCACCAATCCGGATGATCCCTCGGAAGAGCTGCCGGGCAAGTACCAGTTGATGAGCAACGGTGCCTTCACTGTTGGCGAAACCCAGGCGGTCGATTATTCCGCAGTCGGCAACTGGATGGGTATTCTCTCGACCGGACCGTTCCCCAGCCTGGCTCCCAATGACACCCTGAACGTGACATTCGCGGTCGTGGCCGGTGTGGATTCCTTGAGCCTGCTCTCCAACAGCAAAGTGGCGCAGAAGGCCTACGACGACAATTTCTCCATTGTCGCGGGACCTCCGTCGCCGAAAGTGGATTTTTCCTACAACGACAACTCGGTCATCATCAGTTGGGCCCCGGGAGACTCGCTGGATGCCTCGGGCGCGCCTCTGCCGGTGGACAGCGGCCTGCGCTCACCCGAGCACCACATCAGCGAGACGACTGCCCGCGAAGATTTCCAGGGCTACCGTGTCCTGCGGTATCAGGGCACGATCATTGATGGCATTCCGGAGGAAGTTTCGACCTTGGTCGCCGAGTTCGACAAGGTTGATGGCATCGGTTTTGACACCGGCTTGCCCCCGCTCAACAGCGAAGGCATGCGGGAGTTCGTCGACACCAATCTGTTGGATGGTTTCCCCTATTGGTATTCGGTGATTTCCTTCAGCGCCCTGGATGTTGAAGAAGGCTTGCCCGAATTCAGAAGTGGCTTTCATGAGAACGGTGAGCTGGTCTACCCGGGCCCCGCTGCCGCTGGCTCTGGCAATCCACGCACGGTTGGCGTTTACCCCAATCCGTACCGGACAGGGTCGCTCTTTGATTCCCGACTGGGCGAACAGGAATTGGGCCGCAAAATCTGGTTCACGGGATTGGCACCGCGAAGCCGGGTTCAGGTCTTTTCTTTGGTCGGCGAACTGGTGAAAACCATCGAGCACGATGATCCCGGCAGCGGCCAGCACAGCTGGAATCTGCTCAGCGATTTTGACCGGGTCATCGCTACGGGACTCTACATCTATGTTGTTGAGGATCTGGCTACAGGTGAGATCCAGCGCGGAAAGTTGGTGATCATCAAATGAGTACCGAACATCTGAAAAATCGAGGCAAGGTGCAAAACATCCGGTTGCAGACCAGATCTTGGCTGGTCTTGATTCCAGCGGCAATGGTTGTCGTTGCTTCGGCTGCCATGGTTTGGATGGCGGGTTGTGCCGCGAATGAACCCTTCGACCCCGAATCGGTAGAGAACATTCCGCCGGTGGTCAACATGTCGGTTTCCGCTCCTGAAGGCGGCGAACTCAATCCGACCAGCTATTTCCAGCGCACTTTCAGTTGGTATGGCAGCGATCAGGACGGGTGGGTGCAAGAGTATTACGTGTCGATCCGCAATGATGCGAACGTGGTCGCTTCGTGGGACACCACCACCAGCACCGATACGACGATGACCTTCGCCACCGATGACGTCGGCGATGCAGAAGCGACATTCTATCTCGTCTGCCGTGATGACCGTGGCGCGCTGAGTGATACTTTGGTCCGTTTTATTCCCCTGCGTAATTTCCCTCCGGCAATCAATTTCCAATCGGATTTTGATCCGATAAAGAACATGCAGAGGGATATCACCGAGCCCGGCACCGCGTCTGCCGATACGGCTTACTGGAACTGGGGCCCTACCAATTTCCGCTTCTTCGCTTTGGACCCCGATGGGCCCGAAACGATGGACGATTTCTATCGTTACACCCTGTCGACGACTGAGCCGTCCGAGACCTATGATGAGGGCGACCCCCTGGCTGATCCCATGACAACCTGGGTCAAGGCTCCGTTCGGCGGCGACGCCGTGGTGCGCAATTTTCAGGTGTTTGTTTCGAATTTGCCTCCGGGCCAGGCCACGCTGACAGTCTCGGTGGTTGACGAAGCGGCGGCCGACTCCCGCTTCAGCTATTCGTGGGAAGTTCGGCAGCCCAAGAATTACCTTCTGTACAACCGAGATAATACCAGTAGCCTGCGCCGAGAACTCTACCATGGCTTGCTGGACCAGCGGTACGGCCAAGACAACTGGGAACTGTAC
>JADGEP010000242.1 GCA_016744275.1 Candidatus Krumholzibacteriia bacterium
TTCCAAAACTCCATCATATTGACGCCGTCAGATTCTTCGTCGGCGAAATAATCAAACACACTGATGGCCAAAGCGGCACTGCGCACGGCCTGGAAGCCCAGCACAACCACAGCCCGGCTGATGGTCTTGATCTGTTTGGCGTAGCCATAAAATGCGCTGTTGACCAGATGCAAGATCTTGCTGGTCAGCGCCTGATCCTGAGTGATGATTTCCGCGATTTCAGGGACCGACACATTGGGGTCCTGCATCTTCTGAAAAAGCTTTTGATAGATGACCGGTAGTGTCGGCACATCTTTGACCACACCCTTGAGTTCACGGGGGTGGATATCCATCAGCGATTTATTGAGGACTGCGCTCACTGTGAGCTCCTGTTCTGGACGTACCTCTGGGCGCATTTCTTTAGAAAAATATCGACACCTAAACGAAACCCTTAAGGGGATTTATGAGGTCGAAAGCGGAGCAAATATGAGGTATGGCCCCTTGTCGGGCCTACTGGCCACCTTACCAACCACCGCAGCACACAGGGCGCCGTGGCTCAAAACGGCCGCTTGCAGCGCTTCAACCCTGTCAGCAGGCACTGAAATGAGCAATCCGCCACTGGTCTGGGGATCATTCAGAACCCCGATCATGCCCGCACCAAGGCTGTCGTCAAAGTGCACATCCTGCTGGATAAAGGCAGCATTGGACTTGGTACCGCCGCAGGTGAAGCCTTCTTCGCACAATTCCACGGCCTCGGGCAAAAGCGGCAAGGCCGCCGGGTCGATGTGCAGGGCCAGGCCCGATCCCTTGGCCATTTCCAGGCCGTGGCCTGATAAGCCAAACCCGGTGACATCCGTGCAGGCGGTCGCGCCCAGATCAAACAGGTGCTCGCCACAACGGTTCAAGGTGCTCATGCAGGTGATCAGGGCTTGGTATTGCGCATCATCCAATCGCCCTTTTTTCATGGCCGCCACCAGTGCTCCGGTGCCCAGAGGTTTGGTGAGCACGAGCACGTCGCCTTCCTGGGCCGTGCTGTTGCGTAAAACCCTGTCCGGATGCACTTCGCCGGTGACGCTCAAGCCAAATTTCACTTCTTCATCACGCACGGTGTGGCCACCAGCGACGGCGCATCCGGCCTCGGCACAGGTTTCGCCGGCGCCGGCGAGGATTTCGCCCAGGACTTCATTGGGCAGGCCCACCGGCGGGTAGCCCAAAAGGTTCAGGGCCAGCAGCGGTTTGCCGCCCATGGCGTACACGTCGCTGATGCTGTTGGCCGCGGCAATGCGCCCAAAAGTGCGCGGATCATCGACCACGGGCGTGATAAAATCGGCGGTGCTGACGATCGCCTTTTCGTCGGTCAATTTGTAGACGCCGGCATCGTCGGCCGTGTCGAATCCCACCAAGAGGTTGGGTCCGGCTGCGGCCTGGATCGGCTCCAGTATCTGTGACAAGTCCCCCGGACTCAGTTTCGCGGCTCAGCCAGCGCTTTTGGCGAATCGGGTCAGGGCAATGCGTTCGTTCAACGACATGTTCACCTCCTTCAACGGGTTGGTTGAGGGCATGATAGGAATTTTTGGCGATACGGCCAGCTATTTGCCGCCCGTTTTGGCTTCCAGTTTGGCCCAACGATCCTTCAAGGTTGTTGTGCGATTCCAAACCATCTTGTCGGGAGTTGAGTCCTTGCTGTCGATGCAGAAGTAACCCTGCCGCATGAACTGGCAGCGGAAACCGACCTCTTTGCCCGCCAATCCCGGCTCGAGTTTGGCCTGCACCACTTCCAGCGAATCCGGATTCAGGTTGGCGATGTAGTCGCCGCCTTCTTCGGGGAATGGCTCGCGGAAGAGGTTGTCGTACAGCCGCACTTCGGCATCGATGGCGTGGGCGGCCGACACCCAATGCAGCGTGCCTTTGACCTTGCGGCCGTCGGGCGAGTCGCCGCCACGGGTGGCCGGATCATAGGTGCAGCGCAACTCGATGGGGTTGCCCTCGTCATCCTTGATCACTTCTTCGCACTTGATGAAGTAGGCGTTCTTGAACCGCACTTCGCCGCCCAGCTTCAGGCGGAAAAATTTGCGGTTTGCCACTTCACGGAAGTCTTCCTGTTCGATGTACAACTCGCGGGAGAAGGGCACCAGGCGCGTGCCGGCGCTTTCGTCCTCGGGGTTGTTGGCCACTTCGATCTCTTCGACCTGATCTTCGGGGTAGTTCGTGATCACGACCTTCAACGGCTTGAGCACGGCCATGACCCGGTCAGCTGTTTGATTCAATTCTTCACGGATCGACCACTTGAGCAGGTCCAGGTCCACGGTCGAATCGCGCTTGGCCACGCCGATGCGGCCGTTGAACTTCTTGATCGACTCGGGCGTGTAGCCCAGGCGCCGCAAGCCACTGATGGTGGGCATGCGCGGGTCATCCCAGCTTTCGACCAGACCTTCCTGCACCAGACGCAGCAGCTTACGCTTGCTCATCACGGTGTAGGTCAGGTTCAGGCGGGCCATCTCGATTTGGCGCGGTTTGTAAGGCACCGGCAGGTTTTCGATGAACCAATCATACAGCGGCCGGTTCACTTCAAATTCCAGGGTGCACAAGGAGTGGGTGATGCCCTCAATGGCGTCGCTCTGCCCGTGGGCAAAATCATAGAACGGGTAGATGTTCCACTTGTCGCCGGTGCGGTGATGGTGCGCCTTGCGGATGCGATACAACAATGGGTCGCGCATTTTCATGTTGGCGTGGCTCATGTCGATCTTGGCCCGCAACGTGTACTGGCCCTCTTTGAATTCGCCGTTCTTCATGCGGGCAAACAGGTCCAGGCTTTCGGCCGCCGGACGGTCGCGATCCGGGCTGGGCCTTCCCGCTTCTTTGACCGTGCCGCGGTACTGCCGGATCTCTTCATCATTCAAACTGCAGACAAAGGCCTTGTCGTTGTTAATCAGATGCACGGCCCATTCATAGAGCGTGTCGAAATAGTCGGACGCATAAAACTCGCGCTCTTCCCAGTCAGCGCCCAGCCAGCGCAAATCAGCCTTGATGGAATCGACGTATTCGGTCTCTTCCTTCTCGGGATTGGTATCGTCAAAGCGCAGGTTGAACTTGCCGCCAAACTCCTGAGCCACGCCATAATTCAGCAGAATGGCCTTGGTGTGGCCCACATGCAGGTAGCCGTTGGGCTCGGGCGGGAAGCGCGTGTGCACTCGCCCTTCGTTGAGGCCGGCTGCGAGGTCATCTTTGACCTGGGCGCGGATGAAATCCGATTTTTCGAGTTCGAGATCGTCGCTCATGGCGGCAAGGGCCTTTCGGGGTATTGATCCGGTTTGAAAGAGGCTGATAACCTAATTCTCCGGGCGACGATTGTCTACCGCAACCCGCTCAGACACCGCACGGCCGGTATTTATTGAAAAGGGGAGAGCAACGCTCTTGAATCAGATGGCCAAACACCATAGGATGCTGCAAACGATTGGTAAAATTTCGGAGGGAGACTGCGATGAAGCCGAATTTTTCGAAAAATCAATCCCGGCCTGGTGCGGTATTCATGATCAGCGCCTTGATGGTGGCCATGTTCCTGGTTTCCGGCTGTGGCAGCGATGACGATCCGGTTGCTCCAGGCGGCGGTGGCGGCGGTGGTGGCATCGGCGGTTCGGTGACCGCGACCATCGACGGGGTTGCTTTTACGAGCATCGTCGTGCAGGCCATCAACAACGGCGGCGTCATTGGCGTCGGTGCGAGCGATTCGAACGTCAACAACGCTTTCGGATTCGGCTGGGTTGACACCGGCGCGACCAGTTACAGCATCGGCGTGGCCAGCGCTACCAATGCGACCGTGTCGCACTTGCAGGGCAGCCTCTGGCAAGCCAGTGGACCGTCGGGCAATGGCACCATCACGATCACCACCAAAACGGCAACCCGCATCGCGGGCACGTTTTCGTTTTCATTGCCGCGAGTCAGTGGCACTGAAGGCCCGGCCGTATTGGAGATCACCAATGGCAGTTTTGATGCCGAGTTCCAGTAGCTAGGCCTTGAATCCTGGCCAAAGCCGGATATGCTCTCTCAATAGATTCCGGTTCAATGATGCTCAGGGGGAGAACAGCCATGGCCAGCAGGTCCTATTCCATCCACACGGTGATCCTTTTTGCCCTCAGTATGGCCACCGCCGTGCTGGTGGGCTGGGTCGTCTACAATGGCTGGGATTTCTACACCACAGCCTATGGCGATCGTCCGCACCACGAAGACTTCCGCGACCTGCGTCCGGCCGGATACGTCGGCCACGGTTTGGGCATACTCGGCACTTTGATGGTTCTGTTGTTGCTGTTGTACACCGCCCGCAAGCGCCTCAAATTCATGAGGCGCTGGGGGGATGTGCGGATCTGGCTGAAGTATCACATTTTCCTGGGTGTGGCCGGGCCGATTCTCATCACCTTGCACACCAGTTTCAAATTCAATGGCCTGGTGTCGGTGAGTTATTGGTCCATGGTGGCCGTGGCGTTGAGCGGTGTGGTGGGGCGCTATCTGTACCAGCAGATTCCGCGCAACATGTTGGGCGAGGCGCTCGGGGCTGAGGCCATGGAGAGCCGCAACGAAGAGGTCCTGGTTGAGTTGGCGGCCAACCATGGTTTGAGCGAAAAAGCTCTCGATAATCTGGAAAAATTGGCCGTCGGAAACCTGGAGAAGCGGGCGGCGCCGGTGGCCTTGGTGATGCTGCCAGCGGCCAATATGTTCTTGGCTCGCAAATTGCAGAGTTATTTGGTCGGGAATGATATCAAGCCGGATCCCCGGGCCTTGAATTTGTGCCGGGAATGGGTATTGCAGTCACGCCGATTGCTGCTCTTTCATCAGATCCGGGATCTGTTCCACTATTGGCACGTGTTCCATAAACCGTTTGCTGTCATTATGATACTGGTGATGGTGGTGCATGTGGGGGTGGCCCTGGCTTTGGGCTACACGTGGCAGTTTGGGGAATCGCAATAGAGTTCAGTTGGGGTGTGGAGGGAAATGCTCACCAACCGATGGCGCAACTTGAAAATGTGCGCGATGGAGACATTCGTTCCCCGACTTGCAACGATCTGCACGATGATAATGCTTCTCAGTATCGTTTCCGTCCCCGGTTGGGCACAACTTTCTCCCGGCGATCTTACCGAAGCCCACAGCCACCTCGAAGGCCTCAAGAAGTGCTCCAGTTGCCACAAGCTGGGCAAACGAGACGTGGGCCCGAAATGCCTCGATTGCCACGTCGAAATCCGGGCCATGCGCGATGGCGGCCGTGGCTTGCACTCGGGCGCAGACTTCGCTACCTGTGTTGATTGCCACAACGAGCATCATGGCCGTGAGTATGATTTGATTTTTTGGCCCGATGGCGCTGAAAATTTTAAACATGATGTCCTGGGCTACGAGATGACGGGCGCTCACCTGAAGCTGGATTGCCGCCAATGCCACGACGTGAAACATGTGGCGGATCCTGGCCAGTTGAGAACTTGGAACAAGGATTTTAAGCGCACCTATCTGGGCTTGAAGCAGGATTGTCTTTCCTGCCATCGCGACCCTCACGACGGGTCGCTGACCGGCGGGCCCAAGCAAACAACATGCACCAGTTGCCACGACACGAACCAGTGGAAGCCGGTGCCGAATTTTGATCACGACCGCTCTGAATTCCCGCTGACCGGCAAACATCAACAAGTCGATTGCAACAAGTGCCATCGAGAGCAGGGCCAGCCTGTCTCGGTTGGGAAAGCAAAAGTGGCCGTCGCGATTTTTAAGCCCCAGGAGCATGGGAATTGCACTTCCTGTCACAAGGACCCGCACGCCAATGCGCTGGGTCCCAATTGCACCCAGTGCCACACCACCGAAGGCTGGCTTCAGATCAACGGCGAGTCTTTTGATCACAGCAAAACCCGTTATCCCCTGCAGGGCCGGCATGCCGGAGTCAGCTGCGCCCAATGCCACGACAATGGCCGCAAGAAGCCGAAATTTGCTGCCTGTAAGGACTGTCATCGCGATGCCCACGACAGCGGTCGCCTGCAGAAACCCAAACTGATGAATTGTGAAGATTGTCACGGCGTGGAGGGCTTCCGGCCGTCCGGTTTCACCATGGCTCGCCACAACGAGTCGCCATTTCCGTTGCGCGGGGCCCATCAGGCGACGCCCTGTTTCAG
>JADGEP010000243.1:0-1270 GCA_016744275.1 Candidatus Krumholzibacteriia bacterium
GTTATCGGCGACTCCATGGTGGACCGCTTCCTCTGGGGACGAGTGGACCGCATCAGCCCTGAAGCGCCGGTGCCGGTGGTCCGAGTCGAGAAGGAAACCGTTAAACTTGGTGGAGCGGCCAACGTGGCGGCGAACATTCGGGCCTTAGGGGCAGAGGCGGTGCTCTTCGGCATTTGTG
This sequence comes from Candidatus Krumholzibacteriia bacterium, assembly GCA_016744275.1. Taxonomy (GTDB): domain Bacteria; phylum Krumholzibacteriota; class Krumholzibacteriia; order LZORAL124-64-63; family LZORAL124-64-63; genus JAGRNP01. The sequence goes on from JADGEP010000243.1 coordinate 179, forward strand.
GCCCCGATGAAGCCGGCCGCCAATTGCGCAGTTTGTTGTCCGAACGGGGCATTGATGACTCGGGATTGATTGATTTGGCCGACCGGCCCACCACGATCAAGACGCGGATTATTGCCCACAACCAACAAGTGGTGCGCGCGGATCGTGAAGAAGATACTCCTGTAAATTCAGCCGAAGTGGCGCTGTTGGCCGAACGCATGAAGGAAAGTGGCCCATTTGATGGCATCATTTTCAGCGACTACGGCAAAGGCGTCTTGACCGACGAAGCGTTGGCCTTGTTCATCGCGGCGGGCCAGGCGGCTGGGGTGCCCATGGTGGTCGACCCCAAAAAAGGCGATTTCAGCCAGTACAAAGGCGTCACCAGCCTGACTCCCAATCAGAAAGAAGCTGAACAGGCCTGCGCGTTGCCGATTCGCGACAGCAAAAGCCTGCAGGAAGCGGGCGACCGGTTATTGGCTCGCACCGCCGCCGAGACGGTTCTGATCACCCGTGGCGAGCACGGCATGGCTCTTTTTTACCAGGATGGCCGTGATGGTCATTTGGATACGCGGGCGACCACGGTTTACGATGTGACCGGCGCCGGCGATACCGTGATCGCCGTTTACACTCTGGCGTTAGCGACGGGCGCCGAGTTCCTTGATGCCGCCCAGTTGGCCAATCACGCCGCCGGATTGGCGGTGCGAGAACTGGGCACCGCCGCGATCACCGCTGACCAGCTGCGCGCGGTCCTGGCTGCGCAATCGGACCAGGAGGACGGCTGATGGCCGCCCCCGCCAAAGGCGTGGTTCTGGAACGGGCCGATCTTGAAGCGTGGGGAGAGGCCATGCGTGCCGCCGGGCGCACGTTGGCTTTCACCAACGGCTGCTTCGATTTGATCCACAGCGGACATCTGGCGAGCCTGGCGCAGGCCGCTGGAACGGCGGACGAATTGATTGTCGCTCTCAATAGCGACGAATCGGTGAGGCAGTTGAAGGGGGCCGGGCGACCCATCCTGCCGGCGGCAGAACGGGCGGTGCTGATTGCCTCCTTGCGACCGGTTTCCGCGGTCACTATTTTTGGCGAGCCGACACCGCTGGATGTTATCAACCAGAT
>JADGEP010000243.1:1280-6122 GCA_016744275.1 Candidatus Krumholzibacteriia bacterium
CCCGGGAAGTGAAATCCTGGGGCGGTCGCGTGGTGAGAGTGCCGATGGTGCCCGGCCGTTCGACCTCCCAAATCATCGATGCGATCAGGAAATTGCCCTGATCAGTCGATGACCCGTCCTGTCCAAGTCCGGATGGTCGATGGGTGTATCCGGTCCATTCTGATTCAGAATGACCGCAAGGAGACATCATGAGCAGGATCAAAGTCATCATTCTCGGTGCCGCAGGCCGCGATTTCCACAACTTCAACTGCGTTTATCGCGACAACGAGACCTATGAAGTGGTGGCCTTCACGGCGACCCAGATTCCGGACATCGATGGGCGCCGCTATCCGGCCGAATTGGCTGGCAAGCTGTACCCCGAAGGCATCCCCATTTTTGAGGAAGACGAACTGTTGGCGCTGATCGCCGAATTCCAGCCTGACATGTGCGTGATGTCTTACAGCGATCGCTCCTACCAGCAAGTGATGAGCCTCGGCTCGGTGGTCAACGCCGCCGGTTGCGACTTCGCCATGCTAGGCGAGAAACACACGCAGATCAAGAGCACCAAGCCCGTGATCAGCGTCTGTGCCGTGCGTACCGGTTGTGGCAAAAGCCAAACCAGTCGCCGCATCTGTGAAATTCTGCGAGCTGCCGGCAAAAAGGTTGTCGCCATTCGCCATCCGATGCCCTACGGCGATCTGTTGGCCCAAAAGGTCCAACGCTTTGCTGAAGTGGCCGACCTCAAAAAGCACAAGTGCACGATTGAGGAAATGGAAGAATACGAGCCGCATATCGTCGCCGGCGGCGTCATCTACGCTGGCGTTGACTACGAAGCGATCCTGCGCGAAGCTGAGAAGGAAGCGGACATCATTCTGTGGGACGGCGGCAACAACGATACGCCCTTCTACAAGTCGGACCTGCACATCGTGGTGGCCGATCCTCATCGTGCCGGACACGAACTGGGCTACTTCCCGGCCGAAACCAACGTGCGCATCGCTGACGTCGTTGTGATCAACAAGGTTGTCGAGGCCGAATTCGAGGACATCGAAACGGTGCGCGACAACATCCGTCACATCAACCCGACCGCCGTGATCATCGATGGCGCCAGCCCGCTGACCATCGAAGGCGATTTTGACATCATGGGCAAGAAGGTGCTCGTGGTCGAAGATGGCCCGACCCTGACCCATGGTGAGATGACCTATGGTGCCGGCGTGGTTGCGGCCATGCGCATGGGGGCCGAAGAGCTGGTGGACCCGCGTCCTTGGGCGACGGGCAAGCTGGCTGAGACTTTCGAGAGCTATCCGGATATCGGAACCTTGCTGCCGGCCATGGGCTATGGCGACGAGCAAGTGGCCGACCTGGAAAAAACGATCAACGCCGTGGAGTGCGACGCCGTGGTTATCGGCACGCCCATCGATCTGAATCGTATCGTGAAGATCGACAAGCCCACGGTGCGGGTGAAATACGAGCTGCAGGAAATCGGAGAGCCGAACCTGACGCAGCTGTTGGCGAAATTCCTGTAGGGATTTGTCAAAAAGTTCGAGTCGAGTTGTTTTAGCGTAAAGATCGCACTGGCCGGGCCCATGAGGGGTCCGGCCGGTCGATCGTATTTCCGGGGAGGAAATGAGTGAATATTCACGAGTATCAGGCCAAGGAGATTTTCACGAGCTTCGGCCTGCCCGTGCCTGGTGGCAACGTGGCCACGACGGCCGATGAAGCAGTCACCCTCGCCGAAAAGTACGGCATGCCCGTCATGGTCAAGTGCCAGGTGCTGACCGGCGGGCGCGGCAAGGCGGGTGGCATTAAGTTCTGCGAATCCATCGAAGATGTGCGCAAGAATGCTGAAGCCATCCTGGGCATGGACATCAAGGGGCACACCGTACACAAGGTGTTGATCACCCCAGCGGTGGACATTGAGAGCGAATACTACGTTGGCATGCTGATCGATCGCAATACCAAGCGCGTCCTGTTGATGGCCAGCGCCGAGGGCGGCGTGGAAATCGAGCAGGTCGCCAAAGACACTCCGGAGCTGATCTTCAAGGCTCCCATCGATCCCCGCTATGGCCTGTTGGACCACGAAGCCATGGACATGGGCATGCGCCTGTGCCCGGGTGACGTGAAAAAGGCCCGCCAGTTGGCCGCTTCGATGCAAAAATTGTATCAGGCTTTCGTGCACTCCGATGCCAGCCTGGCCGAAATCAATCCCTTCATCTTTACCCCCGAGGGCAAAGGCCTGGCCATTGACGCCAAGGTGAACCTGGACGACAACGCCATGTTCCGCCATCCGGGCTACGAAGCCCTGCGTGACCTCGACGCCGAGGACGCCAGTGAGCGCACCGCTCGCGAAGCCGAGCTGAGTTTCGTAAAGCTGGAAGGCAATGTGGGGTGCCTGGTCAATGGCGCCGGCCTGGCCATGGCCACGATGGATCTGGTGAAGTACTACGGCGGCCAGCCGGCCAACTTCCTGGACATCGGTGGCAGTTCCAACCCCCAAAAGGTTGTCAACGCCCTGGAAATCATCCTGTCCGACAAAGCGGTGAAGGTCATCCTGTTCAACATCTTCGGCGGCATCACTCGCTGCGACGATGTGGCTCAGGGTATCCTGACGGCTACTGAATCCATGGATATCAACGTGCCGATCGTGGTGCGCCTGACGGGCACCAACGAGGCCGAGGGCCGCGCTCTGCTGGAAGGCACGAAGCTGCACCCGGCCGAAACCATGGACGAAGCCGTTGAGAAAGCCATCGAACTGGCTGGCTAAAAACCCTGAAGCGGACTACTTTACGGCGCGCATCGCGCCCTTATTGAGGAGATTTGAACATGGCGATTTTTGTCGACGACTCAACCAAGGTTGTCGTTCAGGGGATCACGGGCCGGGACGGCGGTTTCCACACCAAGGAAATGCTGGAGTACGGCACCAAGATCGTGGCCGGCGTCACGCCGGGCCGCGGTGGCCAGACCTTTGACGACAAGGTACCCGTTTACGATACGGTCAAGGACGCGGTGTCTGAGCACGGCGTGAACACCTCGGTCATCTTTGTGCCGCCTTTTGGCGCCGCGGGTGCCATCTATGAAGCGGCCGACGCCGGCTGCAAGCTGATCATCTGCATCACCGAGGGTGTGCCCACGGTGGACATGGTCAAGGTCATGCCTTACCTCGAAGAGCGCGGCGTGCGCTTGATCGGACCCAATTGCCCGGGCATGTTGGCCCCTGGCATTGCCAAGCTTGGCATTTTGCCGGCCAGCATCGTCAAGGAAGGCCCCGTGGGCCTGGTTTCCCGCTCGGGCACCCTGACCTACGAAGTGGTCTATCAGCTGACGGCCGCCGGCCTCGGCCAAACGACTTGCCTGGGTATCGGTGGCGACCCGGTTATTGGCACGACATTCCTGGATTCGATCAAGGCCTTCAATGAAGACCCCAAAACCGAAGCCTTCGTGATGATCGGTGAAATCGGTGGCGACGCCGAAGAACAAGCCGCCGAGTACATCAAGGCCAATGTCAAAAAACCCGTTGTCAGCTTCATTGCTGGCCAGACGGCGCCTCCTGGCAAGCGCATGGGCCACGCCGGTGCTATTGTCAGTGGCGGTACGGGCACCGCCGCGGAGAAGCGCAAGGTTCTCGAAGCGGCCGGCATTCCGGTGGCCGATCGTCCCATGGACATCGTGCCGAAATTGCAGGAGATCTGGAAACGCTAGTTTCCGGTTCATACGATCGATACAGCGGGCGCCCTCAGCGAAGGTCGCCCGCTGCACTTAAAAATGCGCCCGGATGGAAAATGCCGTGGCCACCAGCCAAGGAAGATGCGAAGACATGCAGAAGACCTACTTTATGATCAAGCCCGAGATTGGCGCCGCTGCCGACCATCTTACGCGTGTAGTCCTCGGCGGCCTCCACACCACCGGAAAAAGCATCACCAACCTGGCAATGCGTCAACTGGACCGGGCGTTGGTGGAAGATTTTTACGGTGAGCACAAAGAGCGCCCCTTCTTTGGCGAGCTTTGCGATTACATCGTGGGCGGCCCCGTGGTCACCATTGGCTTGGAGCGCGAGAATGCAGTCCTGGCCCTGCGCGAACTGATTGGCGCGACCAACCCTGAAGAAGCGGCCATCGGCACAATCCGGGACCTGTTCGGAGCTTCGTTGTCCAACAATGCCGTGCACGCGTCGGCCAATACCGAAGATGCGGCCCGCGAGTTGGCCCTGATCTTCGGCAAATAAGGCAGGTGGGGCTCAGGCCTCGACTTGACAGCTTTGAAGGCGCTTATTAAGGTTTGCCGCCTGCAATTGTCTTTTTTTGAAAAGCTGGTTCAGTATGCAATTGGATCTCGATGGGCAGGAAACCGGCCAAGCGGAAATGAGCATCGCAGGCCCGCTTCAGCTCGGTTTGGGCGAAGGCCGGCCTGACAAAGCGGAGATCACCGGTGCGTTGGTTGTCCAGAACGTGGAGAGCCGTTTCATGGTGACCGGAACCCTGCGGGCCACGGGCCAGGCCGAATGTGGTCGCTGCCTGCAGGCATTCGAAATAAAGTGGGACGTTCCAGTGGCCCTGATGGTGCTGCGCGATGCCCACAGTGAAGAAGAAGACGGGGTGCTTCTGGTTCTGCACCAACGCCAAGGCGTGGTGGACCTGGAAGAATCCTTGCGCGAGTGCGCCGTTCTGGCTTATCCCCAGAGCCCGGTGTGCGCTGAGAGTTGTCAGGGGTTTTGCGCCTCCTGCGGTAAGGATCTCAATAAAGAGTCCTGCGAATGTGCAAAAGACGATTACGATCCCCGGTGGGACGGTTTGCCTGACTAGATTTTCAGAGGCATTCCCCGCCGGAGCATTTTTGACCAGAGACTACAAACCGGAGGCATCCGATGGC
>JADGEP010000244.1 GCA_016744275.1 Candidatus Krumholzibacteriia bacterium
CCGACAACCCTACCCGGGCCAGTGCCCGCACCCCCGCGGCCAATCCCAACCACGACGGATGCCCCAGGGGCGCCGCAGCAACCGTCGTCAAAGTGTGCACCCCCAAAACCAACACCAAAACCGGCAGCCACGGTTTTTGGGCGGCCAACTGCCGCCCCACACCCAGGCCTGTCCAGGCCAGGGCTGCAATCACGACGATCAGCATCACCGCCAGGCCCAACGGCCCCGCCATCATGCCGCTGATCAGGCCCAAGACCAGCGCCGCCAACCGCGCGGCCGGATGCGGTCGACTCAGGGGTGTGACCCGCAATTCCGACACCGCAAAAGAGGCGCCATTGAGCATGTCAGTTTTGCCCCGCCAGGACGTCGGCGATCTGCACGGCATTCCAGGCGGCGCCCTTCAACAGATTGTCCGACACCACCCACATCAACAGCGCATGAGGGTTCTCAGGCAGCACCCGGATGCGGCCGACGTGCACCGCGTTGCGCCCACTCATTTCCCGGGCCGTGGCATACTCATGAGGATCCCGGGCAATTTCCACTCCGGGCCATTGGGCCAACACACCGCAGGCCAACCCCTGGACAACGGGTTTTTCACACACGACCCGCACCGCGGCGCTGTGGCCGTTGTACACCGGCACCCGAGTAGCGGTGCAACTGACTTCCAGGTCGGCGCCCCGGCCCAGAATTTTCCGCAACTCACGCCCGACTTTGCCTTCTTCTTCGTAAGAGCCGTCGGCTTCGCGGGCTCCGATGGCCGGCACGGCATTGTGCGCCATGGGCCGCGGGAAAAGCGAATCGGCGGTGGGCTCGGAGCCGGCATTCTGCGCCTTCAGTTCAGCCAAAGCGGCCTGCCCTCCGCCAGAGACCGCCTGCAGGGTTGTCACCTGCACTTCGCGCACACCAAAGGCGCGGTCAATGGGGGCAACGGCCATGGCGATCTGTATGGTCGAACAGTTGGGATTGGCGATGATGCCACCAGGGGTAGTTGGCCCGGCACTCCGCAGCATTTGGCCGTTGATTTCCGGAACCACCAAAGGCGTGTCCGCATCCATGCGCCAGGCCGAACTGTTGTCCACCACCTGGGCGCCGGCGGCCGCCGCAATCGGGCCCCAATGACGGCTGGGTGCGCCGCCCGCACTGAACAGGACAATGTCCAATCCCGCAAAGCTGTCCGGGCCCACTTCGGCGCACACCAGTTGCTCACCCCGGAAGGGCAACTTTGCGCCGGCTGAGCGGCCCGAGACCAGCAAACGGGGCGGCGCGGACAACCACTGGCGATCGGCCAGCAGCTTCAACATGGTCCGCCCGACCAATCCCGAGGCGCCAAGAATGGCGGTTTTCATGGTATCTCCAGCAAATTCAGGGAAATCAGGCATCTTTGCGTGCCCAGTTTAACACCGACACCTGCCGGGGTCAAAATGCACTCCGCAGGCCCCGGCTCAGTCCTCGTTGCAAACCCGTTCTGGATGCAATTCATCCGCAGTGGTAATGTCTCAAGCGTTGCCTCAACCCGAATCCTATTCATCTGTTCCCCGAAAGGGCGCCATGACCCGCGCACGCCTGATCTCCTGCGCCTGCTGGCTGACCATCGCCACGGCCACCCTGACATTTTTGGGCTGCCTCTCGCCCGAAACCCGCCAGCCCCACCTCCAAGCCATCGCCCGTTGGCAGGACCAACGCCTGGCCCCAGCAGATTCGCTGCGCACCATGCTCGACAGCGACGATGCCCACGTGCGCCTGGCCGCTGTCCGGGCCGCCGGCCTCATTGGCCGCGATGATGTGCTACCACAGGTGGTCGACGCCCTCCAGGACGCCAGCCTTACGGTGCGGGCCGAAGCGGTCTGGGCCCTGGGCCTGATGCACGATGCGGCCGCTTTGCCGCACATCAACAAGGCCGCTACCGACGTCCGGCCCCAGGTTCGCGAGGCCGCCGTCGCCGCCTTGGCCCACCTGGAAAACGACGGCAGCGCCCTGCTCATCGCCGCCGAACACGCCGAGCCCAACACCGCCGCCCTGGCCTGGAATGGATTGCGCAACCAGGCCTCACGCGTGCCAAGCGAAGAATTGCGCGCCGCCATCATTGCAGGCCTGCAAAGGCCCGAGGCCGACGTGCGCTGGCGCGTTCTGCGCTGTGCCGAGATGTTGCCGGACTCGACCCTGGTGCCCACCATCGCGCCTTTTGCCCGCGCTGATGAAGCCCAAATCGCCGTGCACGCCTACCGCGCCCTCGGACGCCAGCGGGGCCCCGAAGCTCTGCCCGCAATCCTGGCCGGGTTCGAACGCCACGAAAAATTTCGCGGCCGCGACCGCGCCCGGGTCACCATTGCCGGCTGCCGAGCTCTCGGTACCGTCGGAGCCGCCTTTTTTGCCAGGGCGCAGGCCGGCGATGACGTCCGGGCCGAAGAGATCTCAGCCGCCCTGATCACCGCCGCCGGTCACGCCAATGCCCACGTATCGGCCACCGCCCTGGGCGCCATGGCCACCCTGGTAGCCGACCTGCCCTTGCCGGCTGAAGCCGCCCAACAGGAAAGCCTTTTGCCGGTGTGGCGCATCCGCATGGCCCGCGCGGCTCACTCACATCTCAAAAAGCCCCAGGCAGGCGTGCGCGCGGCCGCCTTGACGGCCCTCGGCGCACTGCGGGGCGCCGGCGCCGGCAGCGACCTGCAACTGGCCCTCGACGACGAGATGTCCCCACAGGTCCTGGCCTCCGGCCTGGCGGCCATCGCCGATCACCATCCACTGCCGGGCCTGATTCTCTCAGCCCATTGCCGCCCAACCTTCCAGTCGGCCTTTGTCGAAAAATCCGGCCGTCCGATCAACGCCATGGTCCGGTCGGCTGCCCTGACGGGCTTGAATGATGTGCGCCTGAACCGGCCTGAAGTGGCCGATGCCCCTTTTGATAGCAACCACATTGAAGGCAAGCTGCTGACAGCCACTACGGACCCGGACTTCGTCGTCAGCACCACTGCGGCCGGGCTCTTGGGAACCCTGCCGACGGATGAATCCCTGCTCGCGTTGACCATCATGTGGGACCGCGCCGGCGGTGCCGGACGCTTCGAAATCCGGCGCGGAGTGCTGGCGGGGATCAGCGCCATGCTCACTCCGGCCGAAGGCGACACGGTGGCTGCCTGGCAAGGATCAGAAGACTTGCGCGCCGAGGCCCGGCGCATCTTTCGCGAAAGCTTCGATTCCACCGACATCCGCTTGCGCAATGAAGGCCGCCAGGCCGCCTTGGATACCGGCATTTTGCCGGACACATTAATCCCCACCGCAGGCAGTTTGCAGGCCACCTTGCCCGCTGTGCGCAGGGATCACCGGCAACCACCGGTGACCGCGGCCTTTGCCGCGCCCAGGATTCGCTGCGTGAGCGAGCGGGGCGATTTCTACATCGACCTGGATGGCGACCTGGCCCCCAATACCTGCGCCATGTTCATCGCCATGGTGCAGGACGACTACTTCGGCGCCATGACCTTTCACCGGGTGGTGCCCGACTTTGTCGTTCAAGGTGGCGATCCGGAGGGCAATGGTTGGGGTGGCCCCGGATTTACGATTCGCAGCGAATGGAGTCGCGCCCGATATCAGCGCGCTGCCGTCGGCATCGCCCATGACGGCAAGGACACCGGCGGCAGCCAGTTCTTCGTGACCCTCTCGCCCCAGCCCCACCTCAACGGCCGCTACACCATTTTTGGCTGGGTCAACGATGGCATGGAGATCGTCGACCGCATCGAAGTGGGCGATACTTTCCGCCTCGAGATGGCTCCCTAGGAACGATCTCGAACAGAAAGAACCCGGCGGTGACACACCGCCGGGTTCTCTTTTTACCTCAAGCCGCGTCGCCGGGAGACTAGTCCCGCAACACTTTCCACAGCGTGGCCCAGGTCGGCGACTCGCCGTACATCAGGATGCCCATGCGGAACAGTTTGCCCGCTCCACGAGCGGCCAGGATGATGGCGATGATCATCAGCAACCAGCTCAGGCCGATCTGCCACAGCGGCGGTGTTTCCACACAGACGCGCATGAACATGATCACTGGCGCAAACATCGGCACCAGACTCAGCACCACCGAGATCGTCGAATCCGGCGACCGCACCACCAGGGTGAGCAGCGTCATAGGCACCATCATACCCATCATCAACGGCATCTGGAATTGCTGGGCGTCCTGGGTCGAGTTGCACAAGGCCCCCACGCCGGCAAACATGGTCGCGTAAAGGAAGAAGCCCAGCAGGAAAAACATCACGAATGAGACCAGAATCACCGGCGTGAGAAAGGCCATATCCAATGTAATATCGCCAAATGAAACCCCACGCTGCGACAGTACGAAGAAGGTGCCGGTCCAAATGCAGAATTGGGTCAGGCCGGCTAACCCGATGCCCAACACCTTGCCCAACATCAGGTTGCCCGGCGAGATGCTGGCCAGCAAGACTTCCACCATGCGGCTCGATTTTTCCTCGATTACGGCCATCAAAGTGTGGCTGCCATACATCAGGACCATCATGTAAATGATCATGATCAAACTGACCGCCATGATGAAGCCCACCGCTTCATTCTGCTCCTGCTCGCCACCTTCGGCGGTCACGGCGATGCTGGTCCAACTGGTGCGGGCCGCCAGGTAGGTGAACATGGTATCGGGCACCTGGGCCTTGGCGAATCGTCCTTCTCGCAGCACCCGGTTCAGCGCCGGGCGCAGCATGTCGTCGCGCACCACCAGCGAACTGACGGACTTGTTGTAGAAGTTCACCTCGGCGTTGTCCAGAAAGTCCGGGTCGATGAGGATGCCGCTGTGCACCGACTCGTCTAAAATCGAGTCCTTCAGAATATCGATGGCCGCCTGAGGGCCGCCCGGCCCCACCTCGATGCGGTTCAAGGTCAGCGTTTCGTGCCCACGTTCTTCGAGCACCGTGGCCATCCGCTCAAAGTACAGCCCCGAGGGATCGATCACTCCGATGGTTCGCGCATCTTCGCCGCCCGAATCAGCGAGCAACATGGGCAGCACGATGAACATCGACATCAAGGCCGGGCCAAGCAGGGTGCCGATCACGAAACTCTTGGAACGCACGCGCTCGAGGTACTCTTTGCGGATGACGGTCATAATCTTTTTCATGACTGCACCTCCGACCGGTGCTGGGCCACGGCGGTCAGGAAAATTTCATTGAGGGTCGGGCGGTTTGCTGAAAAGAGAGTCAAAGGACCGGCGGCCATCAATTCGGGCAGCAACGACCTCGGGTCCGTATCTTCGGCTAATGTGAATTGCCAACTGCCTTCGACAAATTCGCGATGGGTCACGCCGGTCAATGTCGCTGGCGGCTCAATCCCGCCTTCCCAGGCAACCCGCACGGACTGTAGCGGAAAGCGAGACCGCACTTCGGCCATGGTGCCATCGAGAATCACTTCTCCCCCTTCGATCAAGCAGATGGCGTCGCAGATTTTTTCCGCTTCAGCCAACATGTGGGTCGAAAAAATCACCGTCGTTCCGTTTGCTTTTTCCTCCAGAATCATCTCGCGCAGCAGTTCGATATTCAGGGGATCCAACCCGCTGAATACCTCATCCAGAATGACCAGGTCAGGCTTGGCAATAAAGGTCGCCGCGAATTGGATCTTCTGCTGCATGCCCTTGCTTAATGCATCGACCTTGCGATCGCGGTATTCGCCCAGCCCCATGCGCTCGATCCAGGCGCCGGCCCGTTGCACCGCTTCCTTGCGTGGCACTCCCTTGAGTTCGGCCAGATACGACAGTTGATCCACGCACTTCATCTTCCGGTACAGTCCCCGCTCTTCAGGCAGATACCCGATGCGATCGCGCATCGAGCCGTCGAGCAACTGGCCCGCCAGGCGGATTTCACCGCTATCGGGCAGGAGAATTTTCATTATCGCCCGAATGGTGGTGGTTTTGCCCGCGCCGTTGGGCCCCAGGAAACCATAAATGGCGCCCCGCGGTATGCTCAGGTGCACATCACGCGCGGCTTGTTTGGCGCCGTAGGATTTCGTGATGGCCTTGAGGGTGAGTATCGGTTCGCCCATGGCGGGCAGATCAAGAGACAAAGTGGTCATGGAGGCTCCTGTCGGAGGTTCTGGTATTCTCTGGTGCGGACAGTATAGACC
>JADGEP010000245.1 GCA_016744275.1 Candidatus Krumholzibacteriia bacterium
TCAGCGCCCGGGACCAGGCGGAAATTCGCTTCGTAGAAATGCGCCGCCGGCAAGGCGCTCATTAAAAATGAGTGCCAGGGGAAATCGCCGCAGCGTCGAGTCCAAACTTCCATGTTTCCCATTCACCAGAATCTCTAGAGTATGTAGCGCGACAGATCTTCGTCCCGGATGATATCAGCCAGGCGCTTGTTGACAAAATCCCGATCGACCGTGAATTGCGGTTGGGTGACATCAGGCACGTCGTACATCAGATCATCCAGCAACTGGGCCATGATCGTCTGCAAGCGCCGCGCGCCGATGTTCTCCATGCGCTTGTTCAACTCGGCCGCCAGCCGGGCGATTTCATCAATGGCGTCGTCCGTGAAGGTGATCTCACAGTTATCAACACCCAGCAAGGCGACGTACTGCCGAATGAGACTGCCTTCGGTATCGCGCAGGATCTTCACGAAGTCTTCTTCGGTGAGGCTCTGCAATTCCACCCGGATGGGGAATCGCCCCTGCAACTCGGGAATCAGATCACTGGGCTTGCTCATGTGGAACGCACCAGCGGCCAGGAACAGGATGTGATCGGTTTTCACGGGCCCGTATTTGGTGCTCACGCCAGCACCCTCGACGATGGGTAACAGGTCGCGCTGCACACCCTCACGGCTGACATCGGGACCGCTGCCGCCGCCCCGTCCTCCGGCAATTTTGTCGATTTCATCCAGAAAAATGATGCCGCCGTTTTCCACCAGTTCGATGGCTTCGGCGACGATCTGATCCATGTCCAGTCGCTTTTCGGCTTCCTGTTCGCGCAGGTGCCGGCGGGCCTTGGCCACGGACATTTTCTTTTCGGTCGATTGTTTGGGAAACATGTTTTTCAGGCTGTCGCCAAAACTGGCGTCAAATTCTTCACCCGCCGAGGTGAAAATGTTGGCGATGGGAACCTTGGACTGCTCGGTGGTGACGGACACTTCCTTATCGTCCAGGACCGACTCGTTCAGTTGCTTGCGAATCTTCTCGCGGCTGCGTTCCCACCGGGCGCGGCGTTCGGGCTCGGCATCCATACCGCTCAGTGGCGGGAAGAGCGTGTCGATGAGCTTTTCTTCAACGGCGTTGTCGATCTCTTCGGTGAAGCGCGTTTCCTTTTTGCGCCGCACCAGGCTGATGGCATTCTCCACCAAATCCCGCACCATGGAATCCACATCCCGGCCAACGTAGCCTTTTTCGGTGAACTTGGTGGCCTCCACCCTCAGGAATGGCAGATCCGCCAACTGGGACAGGCGCCGGGCGATCTCGGTCTTGCCGACACCGGTGGGGCCGATGAGAATAATATTGTTGGGCACCACTTCTTCACGCATTTCCAGGGGCAGCTGCATGCGGCGCCACCGGTTGCGCAGGGCGATGGCCACAGACTTCTTGGCGTCGCCCTGGCCGATGATGTAGCGGTCCAGCATCGCCACGACTTCGGCGCAGGTCCACATGCTGGTATGCTCAACCTGTTTGATCTTCATGGTTCTCGCCTCCGTCCTTGCCGATCTCCAGGACCGTGATGTGGGTGTTGGTGTAGATGCAGATCTCGCCGGCGATGTTGAGTCCCTTGCGACAGATATCCACCGCGGCCATGTCGGTGTTTTGCATCAGGGCGCGGCCAGCTGCCAAAGCGTAGGGACCGCCCGATCCGATGGCCGTCAGATTGTCATCGCTCTCGATGATGTCACCGTTACCCGAGACGACAAAGATGTCGTCCTTGTCCATGACAACCATCATGGCTTCGAGCTTGCGCAAGATGCGGTCACTGCGCCACTCGCGCGCCATCTCCACCGTGGCCCGCTTCAGGTGCCCGCGGTATCTCTCCAGATGGCCTTCAAATTTTTCAAAGAGACTGAAGGCGTCGGCGGCACCGCCGGCAAAACCGGCCAGCACTTTGCCGCCAAAAAGCTGGCGGACCTTGACGGCTCCATGCTTGACCGCGGTGTGGCCAAGGGTGACTTGTCCATCGCTGCCGATGGCTCCCTGCCCGTCCCGCAGGACGGCCAGCACGGTGGTTGATCTGACTTTCATGAAGATTTCGCTTTCTATTTGTTCTTCTTGTGTCCACCGCGGTCGGCCCGGGGATGGGCAGCGTCGAACGCCGCCCGCAACCGGCCCCGGCCAAGGTGGGTGTAGATCTGGGTCGTCGACAAATTTTGATGGCCGAGCAATTCCTGCACAACCCGGATGCCTGCCCCACCATCGAGCAGATGGGTGGCAAAACTGTGCCGCAACGTGTGCGGAGATACCCCCGCCACGCCCGCCAGTTCCCCGGCAAAATGACTGACTCTTGCTTGCACGGTCCGGGGCGCAATTCGCCTTCCCGGCCGGCCTTCAAAAACGGGCCGGTGGGCGTCGTCGCCGCGCAGCACTCCGTCCTGCACATTGTGCCACAGAGCGGGTTCCAGTAATCCTGCCAGATGTGCGCTCAGTGCAGCCCGTGCGCACCCGGCCAAGGGCAACACCCGTTCCTTGGAGCCCTTGCCCAAGACCTTGAGGCGGCCCGATGGAAAATCCAGATCCCCCAGGTCCAGGCCCACCAGCTCAGACAGGCGCAGACCAAAGCCGTAGATCATCTCGAACATGGCGCGGTCGCGACGGCCCCGGGGAGTGTCGGTATCAGGCGCTTCGATCAAACGGGTCGCCAGTTCGACATTCAAATCTTTGGGCAGTCGCCGCTCGCGCCCGCCGCGACCGGTGCGCAGATTTCCGGGAATCCGCTCCACCTCGCCGGTGGTTTTCAGGAAGCCGTAAAAACATCGGATCGCCGCCAAGTGGCGATCGATGGTGGTCAGGCGCCGGTCATCGCGTCGCAGTTGGGCCAGATGGCCACGTATCAATCCCCGTTGGCCATCCAGGCGCGGCCATTGTCCCGGTGCCAAAGGCTTTTCCAGGATGCCGAACCCGATGGCAGCGTCCAGAAACGCGCTGACGTCGCGGGCATAGGCTTCCACGGTTCGTGGGCTCATGCCCCGCTCATGACGCAGGTAATCCAAAAAGGGTTGCAGGGAATCATCCAGCGACCGGGTTTCAACTGTCACGGCACCCATCCTTGTCCGGGAAACTCAGACCGAAGGTACCATCAGCTCTTGGCAGCGGCAAGCAGAGCGCCCACTTCAACTGTGGTCAGCCAGTCCCGCAATTGTTCAGTCGCGCGGGCGGCTTTGGCCAACTTGCGGTCCCGCTTGCCGCGCACTCGCTCAGGCAGATCCGGCAGGATGCCAAAGTTGGCATTCATCGGCGTGAGGCTCGGGGTCGTGGTGTCGAAAAGAAAATTCCGCAACAGGGACCCCAGCATGGTTTCCAGGGGCAGTCCTGGCAGTTTTTGATCGTGGGTCCGTGCGGCAATCAGCCAGGCGCTGTACAAGCCCGAGGCGATGGACTCCACATACCCCTCAACGCCGGTGATCTGGCCCGCTACGACGACGTCAGGCCTTCCCTTGAGGCTGAAATCACGGGCGCAGCAGCGGGGAGTGTCCAAATAGAAATTGCGGTGCAATTGCCCATAGCGCACAAAGTCGGCTTTGGCCAAGCCGGGAATTTGGGAAAACACCCGTTTCTGTTCCGGGTACTTCAGCCGCGTCTGGAAGCCGACCAGTCCGAAGAGCGTACCCTCCACGTTCTCCTGCCGCAATTGCACCACCGCATGGGGCCGGCGCCCTGTTCTCGGGTCATCCAAGCCCACCGGCCGCAAGGGGCCAAAAGACATGCTCATGGGGCCCGAAGCCGCAATTTCTTCGATCGGTTGGCATCCGTCAAAAAGCTCTGCTTTGTCGAACTCGTGCACGGAAGCCTTCTCTGCGTCGAGCAGTTCCCGATGCAAGGCGGCGTATTGTTCTTCATCCAGAGGGGCGTTCAGGTAATCGTCTTCGCCGCGCCCATAGCGGGCGGCGCGGTATAGGATATCCAGGTTCAGCGATTCATGGGTCACTGTCGGGGCGATGGCATCGAAGAAGTGCAAACCGGGCTGTCCAGTGATATCACCCAGTTGTGCGACCAGATCAGGCGAGCTCAAAGGACCGGATGCCACCAGCCAGACATGTCCCGGGCGGGGCGAAAGATCAGCCACCTCTCGGCGACTGACGGTGATCAGCGGTTCGCTGGACAAAGCTTCGGCCACGGCTGCAGAAAACCGCACCTTGTCCACGGCCAAGGCACTGCCCGCGGGCACCGAACATTGCCGGGCGATGGCCAACAAGCGACAGCCCAACTGGTCAAGCTCTTCCTTCAACAGACCCGAGGCTGTGGCCGGCGCCGTGCTTTTCAGGGAATTGCTGCAGACAATCTGCGCCAGGGCGTCGCCCTCGTGCGCGGGTGTTTCGACCACCGGGCGCATCTCCACCAGCTCAACCGGGACTCCCAGCCGCGCCAATTGAAACGCCGCTTCGCACCCGGCCAAACCGCCACCGACAACCGTCACCTGCACCGGGTTGGCGGTCACGCGTCGTCGCCGGCGGGTGCGGATTTAGTCACTTTCTTCTTGGCTGCTTTTTTGGTCGTGGCTTTCTTGACAGCCTTCTTTTTTGCCGTTTTCTTTTTGGCCGTCTTCTTCTTGGCTGTTTTCTTTTTTGCGGTCTTCTTCTTGGTCGTCTTCTTCTTGGTCTTGGCCCGCTCAGCCGCTGTTTTTAACAAGGCCAAAGCGTCTTCGACGGTCACATCTTCAGGATCCCGATCTCGCCCGATGGTGGCGTTCACTTTCCCGGAAGTCACGTAGGGTCCGTAGCGTCCTTTATAAACGGCCAGCGGTTCACCTGTGTCCGGGTGGGTGCCCAGATCTTTCAGCACCGTTTTCTTGTTCTTGTTCCGGATGCGCTCCAGAGCTTCGTCCAGGGTGATGGTGAACAGCGTATCGACTGTTTCCACACTGGCAAATACCCGCGCCCGCTCCACGTAAGGTCCAAAGCGACCCAAGCCGGCATTGACCGCCTTGCCCGTTTCCGGATCTTCACCAATTAGCCGCGGCAGGGACAACAGCTTCAAGGCATAAGGCATGTCGATGCTCGTGGGGTCGGTCTTCTTCCCCAGGCTGATGCGCTTGGGCTTCTTGTCGCCCTCTTGCTCACCGAGTTGCAGATAAGGTCCAAAGGGGCCGGTCAGGGCGTAGATATTCTGATCAGTTTCCGGATGCCGACCAATAGGCTCCTTGGATTTGTCCTTGAGGATGATCAACTCCACGGCTTTTTCGGGAGTCAATTCATCGACCAGCAGGTCGACCGGCAGAGTCGCCCGGCGGTCATCTTCGCCCTCGACGTGAACCGACACGTAGGCCCGGCCGATGCGCAGCACCACTGGCCGACCGCTCTTGGGATCGTTGCCCACCTTAATGCGGGGAAATTCGATCTTTTCCAACTCCGAAGCAATGACCTGCTCCAGACCTGGTTCGCCTTCACTGCCGCGATAGAACTCATCCAGGAATTCCACCCAATCCTGATCGCCCGAGGCGATGCGATCGAGGCCTTCTTCCATGCGCGCCGTAAAATTGAGATCGACATACTTGTTGAAGTGTTCGCGCAACAAATGCGTCACCGCGATGCCGATGTATGACGGCAGCAGAGCGCCGCCTTTCTTGATCACGTACTCGCGAGACTGAATGGTGCCCACCACAGCGGCATAGGTCGAAGGCCGCCCAATGCCCTCTTCTTCAAGCTTCTTAATCAAAGAAGCTTCAGTATAGCGGGCCGGCGGTTGGGTTTCGTGCGGCACCGACGTCACCGATTCGATGGCGACATGAGGCACCGCGGAGGCTGTCGGGTCGCCGATGGCCAAGCCTTCGGTCAGATCCGGCAGCAAAGTGTCCTTGCCCTTGTCGCCATAGACTTTCAGAAAGCCGGGGAAGCGCACAATCGAGCCATTGGCGCGGTAGGTCAGCTTCTTTTCGCCATCGACTCCAGGCCCTGAAACCGTCGCCACGATATCCACGGCGGTCTTGTCCAACTTGGCGTTGGCCATTTGGCTGGCGACCGTCCGGTTCCAAATCAGGCGGTAGACCGCCAACTCTTCGCTGTCCAGGCGCCCGGCAATGGCGTCGGGCGAGCGATTGACATCCGTGGGCCGGATGGCTTCATGAGCCTCCTGGGCACCC